>JBBRIO010000051.1:0-15610 GCA_038220855.1 Bryobacterales bacterium
CGACCAGCTTCACAATCGCACTTAAAAGTAGCAGAACGGACACGGCCTTGATCGCTAGCGGTTCTCCTATTATCGCGCCCCTGGCGCCCTTTTTCATCCCCTCGGGTGCCGTTTTTTGGGTACCCGGAATCGAGCTTCACAGGCAATTAAAATAAATTTTTAGCTTACATTCTAAACCACTTAATGCCACTTTACCCCTCCTGAAGCAACCAGAAATTAGGAACCCATACTGTATAATCAAAGCAGAATTAGCAGACACGCCCTGACCTGGCTCACAGGCAGGGCGTTTTCCATTTCTAAGGGAGATTTCACCATGTCGGAAGAATTGACAGACGAACAGAAAAAGGCCCGTCGCGCCGAAATTAACCGGCAAAATGCCCAGCAAAGCACCGGCCCAAAAACCGGCCCCGGGAAAATGAAGGTCCGGCTCAACGCCCTCCGTCACGGTGCCCGAGCCAGCATCATCGACATGTCAGCCCTCGAAAGTCTCGTTCTGCTCCCCTGGGAAGGTCCCGAGGCTTACAAAGCCTGCCTCGCCGACTACTCAGATAAACTCCAACCTCGTGATCAGGTCGAAATCGGCGTCTGCCAGCGAATTGCCGATACCCAGTGGCGCCTCATGCGCCTCACCCTCCATGAACGCACCTTCAACGAAGAATGCATGATCAAGGCCTGCCAGTTGGCCCACCCCGGCGTCTCGGAAACCCGGCTACTAGACCTCGATTGCCTGAACAGCTTCCAAATTGCCGCCGAAAGCAAAATGCTCAAGGAGTTCCGGCGCGAAGAAGCAGCCTTGCAGCGCTCCCTGAATGCCAGTTATCGGGAATTCACAATGCTCCGAAAACTGGACCCCAGGCCAAAATCACCGCTCACCCAGAATGCGCGAATCATCGGACCGTCCCAGGCCCCTTCCCCGCTCGAACGAATGAGTGAAGAATCTGTAAACCTGCAACCTGCTGATTTAATTGATCCAAGTGCTATTCCAGTCGACAATCAAAGCCAAGCGGCCACCGTCGCAGCTACCCCGAAAACCGAAACGCCGGCCCCGTTCGTGCCGCAAAGCAAGCCGTTGACCTTCGCCGCCGGGTGTCCCAGTGTCTAGCTTCGCCAGAACGCGGAAATTTCGACCATCTGGCCCGCCAGTTCGAGCAGCGGCGCCGATCGGTACACCCGAAGTGTGCCCGGATCTCACGCCGATGCAGCCGGCTTCCGCCTGGGCCGCCGCTGATTTGGGCTTCACCCCAGACCCCCGGCAAGCGGAATTTCTCGATCACGCTCACGGTCGCATCGCCTTCTGCACCTCCCGGCAGTCCGGAAAAACGCAGGCCGCCGCCGCCAAGGCGCTCCATTCCGCCTTGACTTACCCCGGCACTCTGTACTTACTCTTCGGACCCGTCGCCCGGCAGTCCGGAAACTTACTCCAACGCATCCGGACGTTCTGCCAGTTACTCGGTTTACTAACGAAGTCCGACCCGGATCATGATAACTCCGTCGTGCTGCCGAATGGCTCCCGCTTCGTGGCCCTTCCCGGAGTTCCCGATAACGTCCGGGGTTTCGCCGCCGCCAAAGCGGTCATCATTGATGAAGCAGCCTTTGTCGATGACCGCATCTATCCGGCAGTCTCGCCGATGCTAGCCGTCTCGAATGGCAGCCTTTGGGCCCTGTCGACGCCCAACGGCCAGACCAACGTCTTCTACGAACTCTGCAATACTAACGCCAATGGCTGGGCCGTCTTGCGCTCTCCCGCCGTCGAATGTCCAAGGATTTCCGCCGAATTCCTCGCTGCCGAAAGGGCGCTGCACGGCGAGAACCTCTTCGCCCAGGAGTACGAGTGTGCCTTCGTCTCGGCCGCGCTCCAGTTTCTGGACCGTGCCGTCATCGCCCGGGCCCGGCAGTTGTATCAGCCCTTGCCCTCGCCTTGTTTCGGGTTCAACGAGCTATTCATCGGCATCGACGTCGGCAAGCGGCAGGACCACACGGCCATCGTCGCCCTGGAGTTCTCCTTGTCGAAGTCTGCTGACCGGGACCCCGTCACTTACGCGTACCGAACCCAGGCCAACTTACTGTTGCGGTCGGCCGAATCGTTGCCCCTCGGCTCGGACCATCTGGACTTACCCAGCCGCATCAGGGCGCTGATCGCTTCCCTGCCCGGACCTTACAAGCGGATCAACCTGATCATCGACGCGACCGGGGAGAGCACTCTGATTGAGGTGCTCCGTCGGGATCGAGCCCTGAATCAGTACCCGCTGACACCGGTCGCGATCACGAGCGGGCATCAGACCACCCTTTTAGCCGGAAACTACAAAGGGCTCCCCCGGCCAGACCTGCTCACCCGGCTGCGAACAGCCTTCGGGACCGACCGGATCAGCCTGCCCAGCGCGACGCCCGGTCTGGCCGAACTCGAGCGGGAACTCATCGCCTTCCGCTCGGATGGCCTACAGCCAGAGCACGACGACCTCGTCTTCGCCCTGGCCTTAGCGGTCTGGCTCGCCTTCAACGAAAAGAAGTCGGACTTCTTCCCTGAACCCGGTCGTCGTTGACCTCAGCTCCCGAGCGGGCACCAGCCCACCATGCTGTCCGGCGACCGCAAAGGGCGGCCCAAGCAAGACCTACCCACCCCGTTGCGGACCGCTTCGGGTGCCACCCGCGTAAGGCTGCCCCGGGCGGCCCCGGTCCTCGCCGAACTGGGGCGGCGCCTCAGGAACCCCTCTTTTACCCCGAACCAAGCCTTTGCTACTTCAAAAATATCGCTCCTAACCTTATATACTGCTATCACTTAGCCTAATCGCGGTCGCCCGTTTCTGGTCGGCACCCGACCCCGGGGCGGGCAGGCGGGGCATTGAGCCCCACCTTCCCGCTGGTGAGAGCCGGCAGATCGCGCGCGCTGCCGTCGACCGACGCCCGAATCGCCCAGGGACTAACCCGTTTCTTCCTTCGCTGGTGCTGCGCCACAAGCCCAACATGAGGATTACATCAGCTCCCATTTACTCCGGTCGCGGGCACGAGCGGACTCCAGATCATCAGGCTGTCCGGCAATCACAAAGGGCGGCCCGGGCCGAACCTGCTCACTCGGTCGTCGACCGCCTTCGGTACCGCTCGCGTCAGTTTGCCCGGGACGACTCCGGGCCTCACCAAAGTGGGGCGGGGCCTCAGCAGCGGGCAAGGACCGGAGTGGTCCACCAAACCATCAGAAACTCGCACGCTCCGGTCTCCGTTGCCCGCGGTTCTTCAAAAGCGCACAGGCCGCTCGGGCACGGCACCAATGGGCGAGGAACTCGCCCATCCTGCCGTGCCGGAGCGAGTCCGTTGTGCGCGAGTTCCCCAGAAGCCCGGCTCTAACCCCACACCAAGCCGCCGGTGACGGCGCTGCGCTACCGCTCGTAAACCGTCTTGCCGCCCACCACGGTCATCAGCGGCTCAATCCGCCGGATCTCCGCCTCCGGACACGTCAGATAGTCCCGGTCAATCACCACGAAATCGGCCCACTTCCCTGCCTCAATCGACCCCTGCTCCCGCTCCGCAAAATGCAGGTAAGCCGGCCCGTTCGTGTACATCCGCAGCGCCTGCTCCCGGCTGATCTTCTCCTCCGGATAGATCTCCTTCCCCTCCCTGGTCAGCCTCGTAATCGCCATCCACATATTGAAAAACGGGTTGAACGGGTTCACCGCCCGGTTCTTGTCGTGGCCGATCATGTGGTCGCTCCCCCCCGCAATCACAATCCCGTTCTTCAGGTAGGTCTGCAGCGGGAAGAAGTACCGCATGTTCCGGTACCCAAACACCTGCTCCAGCGCCGGCACGTCAAAATGCAGCCACCCCGCCTGCACGTCCGCTAGAATCCCCATCTTCTTCATCCGGCCCACCGACTCCTCGCTCATGAAGCTCCCATGCATCACGTGCGACCGGCTCTGCCTAATCGGCCGCTCCTTGTCGAGCTCCGCAAACGTGTCCAGCAGCACGTCAATCGCGGCCCCGCCCTGCGCGTGGCTCGTGAGTTGCCAACCCTTGTTCCGCGCCGCCCGCATGATCTGCGTCAGCTTCGGCCCGTCCACAAACAAAGTCCCCCGCGCATCCGGATTCGTCTGCCCATACAGCTGCCGCCCGTACGCCCCATATGGCATCCGCTGGTAAGCCGTCCCCACGCTCTGCCCCCCGTCTAACGTCACCTTGAACGACCCAAACTTCAGCCACTCATCCCCCTGCCCCGTCTTCCATGGGTTCTTCTCAATCTCGGCGACCACCTCCTCGGCGGACCGCATCGCGTTGATCCGCCACGTAATCACCGCCCGTACGGGCAGCTTCCCCTGCGCCTTCAATTTCGCATAGAGGTCGTAGTCCTCCAGCACGGCCGCCCGATCCCCCACCGACGTCAACCCCGCCGCCGCGTACAGCTTCAGCATCGTCTCCAGCGCCGCCAGCTTCTGGGCTTCGGTATAGCTCGCCCCCTGCGGTACTCCCTTCAGCAAACCTGCCGCGTTCCGCAGAATCCCGTTCGGCTGCCCGTCCGCACCTTTCACCACCTCGCCGCCCGGCGGGTTCGGCGTCGCCGCCGTAATACCGCTCTTCTGCAGCGCCAGCGTATTCGCCCCCCACACGTAGGAACCATCGAACGCCACCGGATGCTCCGTCGTCACGTCCAGGTCCTGCTTGGTCGGGAATCGTTGCTCGGCCAGCCGCGGCGGCAGCGTTCGAGGGACGACGATCCATTCGCCCTTCGGAGTCGTCTTAGCCTTCTCCCGGATGAACGCCTGGATCTCGCCGATGCTGTTCAGCGGCGGCAGCTTGCTGTCAAACTCGCTGAGCCCCGCCCCCAGCGCGTGGACGTGCGCGTCGATCAGTCCCGGCAGCACCATCTTCCCTGCCAGGTCCACCAGCTTCGTCGCGGGCCCTTTCCGCGCCAGCATCGCCGCGCTGGTGCCGATTGCCACAATCCGGCCCTTCTCCACCGCCATGGCCTCGACAACGCTGAACTTCGCGTCCGCCGTCACAATCCGCCCGTGGTGCAAAATCATGTCCGGGGCGGCCGTCATACCGCCCGCCAGCGCCAAAACTAGTCCAATAACTCGCATAGGTCGTCTATCCAGAAATCCGGCTCCATCTCCGCGCGGTTGCCGTAGCCATAGCTTACCGCGCAAACCGTCACCCCCGCCGCCCTGGCCGCTGCGATGTCCGCCGGCGCATCTCCCACCATCAGCGCTTCCCGCGGATCCACCCCGAATAGATCAATCGACCGCTGGATCACCTCGGGCGATGGCTTGGCCGGAAACCCGTCCGTCCCCTGCACATGGTCAAAGTGACCCAGCAGCCCGAACTTCTCCAGCACCACCCGCGTCGTCGGCGTCCCCTTCGTCGTCGCCGTCGTCTTCAGCCCGCCCAACTTCCCCAGCGCCTCCGCCACCCCCGGAAACAGCCGTGTCGCGTTGTGCTCCCGCGCCCAATACACTTCCCGGTAATCACCAATCAGCCGCTCCACCTGCGGATCCGTAATCCCGGGAATCACGTCCACGAACAGGTCCGTCAAGTGCCGCCCAATGTAGCTTCGCAACCGCTCAAACGGCTGCGGAGCATAACCGTGGCGGTCGAGGACTACCTCGACCGCGCCACAGATATCCTCCGCGGAGTCCGTTAATGTACCGTCAACGTCGAATAGGTACAGCCGATACGGCCTACCCATTACGCCGGCGAAGGGCCGTCAGCCAATGGCGGAATCCGTAACCCGCCCAAACTGCTCGGCGGCGCTACCTTATCGTCATCGCTCTTGGCCGGCTTGGCGTTGGTGCGAAAAGCCGAGAGCGTCTCGCCCTGAATCAACTGTTTCACTTCACTGCCGTCCAACACTTCCCGTTCGAGCAGCGCTTCCGCAATCCGAACCATCGCGTCCTTGTTGGCCTCGATGAACTTCCGCGCCCGGGCGTAGCCGTTATCGACCAGCTTCCGCACCTGCGCGTCAATCGCGATCGCCGTCGATTCCGAGTAGTCCCGGTGCTGCGAAATCTCGCGGCCCAGGAAGATCTGCTCTTCCTTCTTGCCGTAGCTCAACGGTCCGAGGTCGCTCATGCCCCACTCGCAGACCATCTTTCGAGCCATGTCCGTCGCGCGCTCAATGTCGTTACCCGCGCCCGTCGTCATCTGCTTCATGAAGATCTCTTCCGCAATCCGGCCTCCCATCAAAATGGCCAACTGCGCTTCGAGATAGCCCTTGTTGTAGGAGTGCTTATCGTCCACCGGCAACTGCATCGTCAAGCCCAACGCCATCCCGCGAGGGATAATCGTCACCTTGTGCAGCGGGTCCGCGTCCGGAATCAACACAGCCAGCAAAGCGTGACCCGCTTCGTGGTACGCCGTGTTCATCTTCTCTTCGTCGGACAGCATCATGGATTTCCGTTCGGCACCCATGATCACCCGGTCTTTGGCCAACTCGAAGTCGAGCTGCATTACAACCTTTCGGTTATGCCGCGCCGCGACCAGAGCCGCTTCGTTCACCAGATTCGCCAAATCAGCACCCGCAAATCCCGGTGTCCCACGCGCCAGCACCATCAGATCGACGTCATCGCCCAACGGTACCTTCTTCGTGTGTACCCGCAGAATCTGCTCGCGTCCCTTCACGTCCGGACGACCCACCACCACGCGACGGTCAAAACGGCCCGGCCGCAACAGCGCCGGATCCAACACGTCGGGACGATTTGTCGCCGCCACCAGGATCACGCCTTCGTTGGACTCAAACCCGTCCATCTCGACAAGCAACTGGTTCAGCGTCTGTTCGCGTTCATCGTGACCGCCGCCCAAACCGGCACCGCGGTGCCGTCCGACGGCGTCGATCTCGTCAATGAAGACGATGCAAGGCGCGTTCTTCTTGCCCTGTTCAAACAGGTCCCGCACGCGGCTCGCGCCAACCCCAACAAACATCTCGACAAAGTCAGAACCGGAGATCGAGAAAAACGGCACGTTCGCCTCGCCCGCAATCGCGCGCGCCAGCAAAGTCTTGCCCGTTCCCGGAGGTCCAACCAACAGCACTCCCTTCGGAATTCGGCCGCCCAGCTTTTGAAACTTCTGCGGTTCGCGCAGGAACTCGATGATCTCGCCAAGCTCTTCCTTGGCTTCTTCCACGCCGGCGACGTCCTTAAACGTCACTTTCTTTTGCTGCGAAGAATGCAGCCGCGCCCGGCTCTTCCCAAAGCTCAACGCTTTGTTGCCGCCGCTCTGCATCTGGCGCATCATGAAGATCCAGAGTCCAAGCAAAAGCACGAATGGAACCGCGTTGACGAGCAACGAGATCAAATTGCCGTTGGTCGCTTCCTGCATCTCCATCGCGACATTCTTCTCGCGCAGGATCTTATAAACTTCAGGGTAATTCGCCGGAATCAAGGTCCGCATCGGGCCTTGCGAGTCGTCTACAAACTGACCCTTAACTTCCGTACCGCTGATCTTGACGGACTTAATCCGGCCTGCTTCCACTTCCGACAGGAATTGCGAAAAGGCTAGATTGACTTCGGGTTTGCCCTTGCCCCGCCCTACCACCGTGTATAGGATCACGGCTAGGCAGATGATGACTACCCAGAAGATCAGCTTGTTTACGTTAGATGTCATTGCTTCCTCTATATACAGGACGTCGAGGATGAAGAGTTTGATTCATCGACTCAGGCAATCTGCGTCTCAAATCGCAAAATGTTCCCTGTGTCTCCGGTCGCCGCGAACTTTGGATCGACGCCAAACCGGTGCATCCACACAATACTCACTCCATCCGTGATAATCGGCCAATTCTTTCTCTCCCATGAGGGCACGCGAGCATTTTGAAATAATTTCTTCAAACTAATCGGCCCAACACGTCCCTCAGGCTGGAAGCAATCACCCGGCTGCCACGCACGGACGCGTAACGGACCCTGTAACCGTCCCCCATCGAGATCCAGTACTACGTTTTCAGTATATCGGTATTCTGGGGCGGCCGGACTCGCCACCTGGATCCAGCCCATCGAGCGGCGGACCTCGAGGCCGGGGAGGCTGACGCCGCCGTCGCCGTCGGATTGCAGCACCAGCGCCTCCACAGCGTCCAGATGGCCCTTTTCGATACCGAGGAGGTCGCCTTTGGTGGCGGCGATGGTGTGGCGGAGAATTCGGCGCCGGAGGGCGGGGTGGAGCGTTTGCAGAGATTTTACATCTAGAACCGACGTAGGAGGAGGCATCTGGGTGGCCCAGTACTCTTCCTCGGAGCAGGCGATGGCGGCCAGTCGGCTGAGGTTCGCCTCGACCCCGGGCTCGAGTTCTCTCAGGAGCGGGAGCAGAGTGGCACGGACGCGATTGCGAAGGAAGCGGGGGTCGGCGTTCGATGAGTCTTCGCGCCAAGCTACGCCGTGGTCGCGGAGGTAGCACCGGATGGCGTCGCGATCGAGATCGAGAAGCGGACGGACCAGGCCCTCACGAGTACGGGGCAGGATACCCCGGAGGCCGGTCGGACCGGTGCCGCGCAGGAGTCGGAGTAGAACGGTTTCGGCTTGGTCGGAGGCCGTATGGCCGGTCGCCACGTGGTCCACAACGCCCGAGCGGATCCATTCGCCAAAAAGTCGCAACCGTTCGCGGCGGCAGTGCTGCTCGAGGTTGCCGCTCACGGGGAGGCTCCTTGCCGCCAAGAACGGATCAGCAGCCGCGAGGCTCCGGACGAAGGATTCGTCTTCGACGGAAGCGGCACCGCGCAGACCGTGGTTCACATGGAGGAGGACCAGCGGCCCACGATGCACTTGGCGGAGAGCGTGGAGGAGGAAGACGCTGTCGGCCCCACCGGAGACGGCGACGCCGAGCTTGGCACCGGCGAGGCCGAGCCGTCCGAGCGAAGCTGCAACCGTCGCCAGCACCCTAGTCGCTGACGGTGAGGGTTGGAACCTTGCCGACACCGCGCGCAACAAGGCGGGCGACGACGCGTTCGGCGAGTTCGATGAAGGCTGCGCCTTTGCCGGCGGGGTCGAGAGCGACCGGCTTTCCGGTGTCGCCGCCGATGCGGATTTTCGAGTCGAGCGGCAACTCACCGAGATAGGGGACACTCATCGCGTTGGCGGTCCGTTCGCCGCCGCCTTGACCGAAGACGTCGATCCGCTCGCCGGAGACCGGGGCGATGAGGTAGCTCATGTTTTCGACGAGGCCGAGGACGGGCACGCGGACGTTCTGGAACATCAGCACGGCCTTGCGGGCGTCTTCGAGAGAGACCTCGGAGGGGGTGGTGACGACAACGGCACCAGAGACGGTGGTCGTCTGCATCAGCGAAAGCTGGACGTCGCCGGTGCCGGGGGGCAGGTCAATGATGAGGTAGTCGAGGGTGCCCCAATCGACGCCGCGGAGGAACTGGTTGATGACCGAATGGAGCATCGGGCCGCGCCAGACGAGCGGCTTATCGCCGGGGCTGAGGAAGCCCATGGAGATCATTTTGACTTCATGCTGGACGAGGGGCTGGATGCGTTCGCCAATCGCATGGGGGGCTTCGCGGATCCCCATCATAAGGGGGACGTTGGGGCCATAGACGTCAGCGTCGATGAGACCTACTTTGTAGCCGAGTCCGGCGAGCGCGATCGACAGATTCACGGAAACGGTGGTTTTGCCGACGCCGCCTTTACCGGAGCCTACTGCGATGATGTTCTTAACGCCTTCGATGGCCGTCGTCTTCAATTCCGTCTGT
Organism: Bryobacterales bacterium; assembly: GCA_038220855.1. Classification (GTDB taxonomy): domain Bacteria; phylum Acidobacteriota; class Terriglobia; order Bryobacterales; family Bryobacteraceae. The sequence goes on from JBBRIO010000051.1 coordinate 9,659, forward strand.
TGGGGACCCATTCACTTCAGTCTACCAGCCGTGCCCCGCAGGCGGGTCAGACGACCGTCCGATCCACGAACAGCTTCGCCGCGGGCCACGACCGTTTTGATGGGGGCTTGCGCGGAGAGATCCAGTTCGATTTCGTAGGGGTTGCCGCTCTGCATGATCTCGCGCACGGCACCGTCGAGCAGCGCCCAACTGGCCGGGGTGAAGAAGAGCTCCTGGTCAGCGTAGGGAGGGACGGGCAAATTCGGATCGTGTCCCATGATCCGATAGAGCTCTTCGGACCATTGCACGATGCCGGTTCGGATGTCCCACGACCAACTGCCGACTTCGGCGAGCCGCTGGGCTTCCCGCAGTTCGGTCTCGCGCTCGAGCAGAAGGTCTTCGGCGTGTTTGATGTCGGTGATGTCGATGAAGGTTGCCACGACGCCGACAGGCTCTGCGATCGGCTCGGCATTCACGGAGAGCCAGGTGGTGGTGCCGGTGGACTTTACCAGCCCCATGCGGACGTTTCGAACGGACCGGTTCGTTCTGAGGGCAACCATCGAGGGGTGCTCGTCCTTGGGAAACGGAGAGCCGTCTTCCCGGATGGAATGCCAGGAGGGGTCGGCTGAGAACCGTCCGTTGATTTGATCTTCCCGAAGGCCGAGGATTCGAGTTGCGCTCAAGTTGCTGGCGATGATTTTGCTTTCTTCGTTCTGGACGACGATGCCTTCGGCCATGGCGGCGATGACGGAGCGATAGCGGGCTTCACTTTGGCGGAGTTCGTCTTCGGCGCGTTTCCGGTCGGTGATGTCGTGCAGGGAGACGATGGCACCGAGTTTTTCGCCGGAGGAGGCGAAGACGGGTTGTCCGCTCGCGAGTACGACATGCGAGCCGAGAGTCAGTTCCTCGCCCCGGACGCGTTCCCCGGCCAGAGTTCGGCTTAGGGGAATGAGCGAAGGTTCGGCGGCTATGACTTGGGCGGCTCGATTCAGGCGGGTCGACCCGCCCGAGGCATCGCAGGTAACAATACCCTCATGGAGGGATTCGATCGCGATAGCGTTGAATTCCTGCTCATTGCGCAGCGCGCCTTCAGCGCGGCTCCGTCCCCGGATGCTGACGAGAGCCATCCCGATCAAGCCGAGGGCGAGAAGGGTAACGACCGCGGTGAGCAGACTAGCTCGCCTGGCGGCGGTGCGCCCTTCGGCCACCTTCTTTTCGAGCAAGGTATTTTCTTCGTCCTTGATCCAATCGATCAGATTCAGGGTCTCGATCATCGACTTGAGCCGGACGCTTTCGCGGATGGCGTCGCTGGCGGCGGAAGCGCCTTGTTCGCGTTTGGCGGCGACGACCTCTTCGGCCGAGGAGATCAGGCGGAGGACGTTGGCTTCCAGGCGCGCGACTATTTGCAGTTCGCGGGGATTGGTGGCGGTGAGGCCGCGGAGCCGATCGAGGCGGGCGCGGGCGTCTTTGGTCCCGGCCTTCACCTGTTCAATGAATCGTTCGTCGCCGGTGGCGGCGTAGCCGCGGGAGGCCGACTCGACGTCGCGAAGGGCGGCGAGTTCGGCATGAGTCTCCTCGAGAACGGCGCTGGTTTGAGCGACACGGCGATCGATCTCAGCCAGGGACTGAACGGTGGCATACTGCGAGGCGGCCGCGACAATCAACGCGACCGCGGAGACGCCGAAACCGACGAGGCCTTTCATTTCCAGTGGTTAGCGGCGCGTTCGCGAAGGGCTGATTTATCCCTTGCGAGGATGTAGCGGGCGGCGACGAGCGCATCAAGGGCGGCGTCGACCTTGGCGAGGTACTCGTCTTTGCTGGTGTACCGTTCTTCAATGGAGGGGCGAGGATCTTTGGTGGCCTCTCGCTCCGCTTTGGTTTGGGCGAAGGGATGATAGCCACCGGTCATGCTCTGCATTTCGGTGGGGGAGCCGGTGGCGGGGTCACGGAGGTTCCAGCCGGTATAGGTGCCGAGCGGGACGGCGATATCGGGGAGGCGGAGGCCGGCGATTTCGTTGCCATCGGCGTCGACGGCGGGGACGAGAACGGGGAAGGGCTTGCCGACTTTAGGGGGATCGATGGAGACGATGCCGAGCTCCTTGAAGTCAGGGCCGTAGTCGACTCGCCACGCCAGGTTAGGGCTACGGGGGAGACGGACGCCGGGGATTTTGGGAAAGTTCAGGGCGGCGGGCGCGACCAACTGCTGCTTATCGAGGCGTGGGTAGTTGGAGGCGGGCGGCGGTTCGTTTTTGACGACCCAGGTGGTCAGCGCAGCGAGGAGCCCTCGCATTAAAAAACGATAATCATTCGGGTTGGCGAGGTAGGTGGTTTCGATGGTTTTGGCGGCGGGCCAGCGGCCGGGGCCGTGTTGGGTTCCGGTGAGATAGTAGGCCCGGGAGTTTCCGGAGAGGCCGTCATCGCGTTTGCCATCGAGGGAGGTATGGATGAGGGAAGCGGCGCGGCCCCAGTATTCGTAAGAGCCGTTGGTGTAAAAGATGCGAGGGAGGACGTTTTCTTCCTGCGCTTTGGTAAGCAGGCCGTCCTCATCCTTGGTCTCCGGGTCCATCATGCGGAGGTCGGCGAAGGGGAAGAGATCGGAGGGGTAGAAGGTATTGGTCATGCGGTGACCGTCGCGGGAGGGTTGGGCGAAGCGATGGTTGAAGCTGCCGCGGCCGGCGCCGCCGACGTGAGCCCAGACGCCGTCGAAGACGCGGCGACCGTTTTCGTCTTTATTGAAGCCCATGTAGAGAAATGTCCGGAGGAAGCGACCGCTTTGGGAGGTGCCGAAGCCGATGGCGTTTTTGTAATAGCGGCCTTGGTCGCCGAGGAGAATGAGGCCGTCGGCTTTGCCTTTGAGAAAGGAGATGAGGTCGCGGGTGGCGGCCATGCCGAGGCCGACGATGGCGGGATCTTTGGCGCGGTAGATGACGTCGTAGAGTTTGCCGGGCTGGAAGCCGCCGGTGAGACCCACGCGGGTTTCGTCGACGAAGCGCCACTGGGTCCGGGGGATGACGCGGCGGGGGCCATCGGGGGCGTCGCGGATGGTCATCTGGGTGGCGGGGTCGTTGGGGTCAGAGACGGGATAGGCCTGCATGGTGCGGTCACCGAGGGAGTAGACGTCGACCTTAGCGAGGGGGACGTATTCACTGCGGACGATGCCGGTGGCACCTTTGGCTTTGGGGCCTTCAAGACGGAGGAGGTTGCCTTGGGTGGGGAGGTCGGACTGCCAGCCGAGCCAGACGAGCGTATAGCCTTGTTCGAGCAGGTATTCGTCGCCTTGTTCGAACATGTTGACCATGCCTTTGCCGCCGCGATTGGAGACCTCATAGAGGATGGTTCCATTGCCGGTGCCGGGGTCGCGGGGCTTGAGGACTTCGAGGTCGGCGGAGAACTCGACGAGGCCGTCGGCGTTGCGGGGGGCCATGCCGAGGTCGCGGATGATTTGGTTGGCGGGGAGGCGGGGATCGATGGCGAAGAGGGCCTTGGCGGTGATCCGTTCGTAGTTGCGAGGGGCATCGGTACGTTCGACGACGTAGATTTTTTTGACGGCCGCGGGCAGCAGGGCGGCGCCTAGGAGGAGAGCGAGACAGGCGCGGAGGAACATGTTTGTCATTAGATCACGGCGAGGCTGAAGTTGGCCTTGGGGCGGAGGTCGAGGGCGGCGAGATGGCCGGCGAGGCGATCATGGCGGCGTTGTCGGTGGAGAGTTGGGGGGTGGGGAAAGAGATGATGTACGGGAGGCGGCGGACGGCAGTGCGGGGCCGAGGGAGCGAACGAGAAAGGCGCGGCAGAACATGCTTGTCGTTAGAGCGTGGCGAGGCTGAAGTTGGCCTTGGGGCGGAGGTCGAGGGCGGCGCGGTGGCCGGCGAGGAAGCGGGGGTAAGCGGCGGCGGCGATCATGGCGGCGTTGTCGGTGGAGAGTTGGGGCGTGGGGAAAGAGATATTGTACGGCAGGCGGCGGGCGGCGGCGCGGAGGCCGGCGTTGCAGGCGACGCCGCCGGAGACGATCACGTTAGTGAGGTCGAGGTCTTCGGCGAAGATGCGGACGCGGGAGAGGAGTTCGTCGATGACGGTGTATTGAAACGAGGCGATGAGATCGAGGGTGGTTTGCGGGGTGGCGGCGAGCCAGTCGGCGAGGGTGGGTTCGCGGAGAGTGCGGAGCGCGCGGCGGGCGGCGATTTCGGCGGTCATGTCGCGGGCTTCGGTCCAGCGGAGGACGGCGGTTTTGATGCCGGAGAAGGAGAGATCGAGCGAGTTGCCGCTCATTTTGGCGCGGGAGAATTTGACGGCGCGGGGGTTGCCGTAGGGGGCGAGGAGGTCGAGGGTGGGTCCGCCGGGATATTTGTAGCCGAGGAGTTTGGCGACCTTGTCGTAGGCTTCGCCGGCGGCGTCGTCGCGGGTGCGGCTGAGGAGTTCGTAGCGGAAGTTGGGCTCGCAGCGGTAGAAATGGGTGTGGCCGCCGCTGACGATGAGGGCGAGAGCAGGGAGTTCGGTTTCGGGGTGTTCGAGGAGGACGGCGTGGATGTGGCCTTCGAGATGATTGACGGCGATGAGGGGGACCTTTCGGGCGAGGGCGAAGGCCTTGGCGAAGGTGATGCCGACGAGGAGGGAGCCGATGAGGCCGGGGCCTTGGGTGACGGCGACGGCGTGGATGGGGACGTTGGCTTGGGCGAGGGCTTGTTCGACGACGGGGACAACGGCGCGGAGATGTTCGCGGGAGGCGAGTTCGGGAACGACACCGCCGAAACGCTCGTGGGTATCGAATTGGGAGGCGACGACGGAGGAGAGAACCTGGCGTCCGTCGGTGACCACGGCGGCGGCGGTTTCGTCACAGGACGACTCAAGACCTAGAATATTCATTTGGACCTATCAAACTTCTATTATGAATTGCCGGACGAGCTGATTGCCCAATCGCCGTCGGCTGAACGCGACGGGGCACGGATGCTCGTGATCGACCGGAAGGCCGGGACGTGGGAGGACCGGGTGTTTCGGGACCTGCCGGGTTATCTTCGGCCGAGCGATTGCCTGGTGCTGAACGACTCGAAGGTTTTCCCGTCAAGGTTGCTGGGGCATCGACCGGGGAGGACGGGGCGGGTGGAGGTTTTTCTGGTGCAGCCGGTGAGTGCGGACGAGCGGGAGTGGCGGGCGCTGGTGCGGCCGGGTAAGAAGCTGCCGGTGGGGGAACGGATTGAGTTTGCCGAGGGATTTTCGGCGACGGTGATTGGACGAGAGGAGCACGGGGAGCGGATTTTGCGATTCGAAGCCGATGATCTTTGGGCGGCGATTCAGCGGGTGGGGCATGTGCCGTTGCCGCCTTATATTCAGAGGCCGGACGGGGAGGAGGATCGGGATCGTTATCAGACGGTGTATGCGCGGGAGAGGGGGAGCGTGGCGGCGCCGACGGCGGGGTTGCACTTTACGCCGCGGGTGATGGGGGAGATTACGGCGGAGATTGCCCGGGTGACGCTGCACGTGGGGTTGGGGACGTTTCAACCGCTGCATTCGACGACGGTGGAGGAGAACGTTTTGCATCGGGAACGATTCGAGGTCAGTGCGGAGGCGCGGGCGAAGATTGAGGGGGCGGAAAGGGTGGTGGCGGCGGGGACGACATCCGTTAGAACGCTGGAATCGATGGACGCGATGAGTGGGGAGACGAATATTTTTATTTATCCGGGGTATGAGTTTAAAAGAGTGGGGGCGATGCTGACTAACTTCCATTTGCCGGAGTCGAGTTTGTTGCTGCTGGTGTGCGCGTTTGGGGGGACGGAGCTGATGATGGCGGCTTACCGGTATGCGGTGCGGGAGAGGTATCGGTTTTTTAGTTATGGGGATTGTATGTTAATTCTGTGAGTTAGAGGCGGTCGATGAATTCATCGATCGCGACTTCAAGGGCTTCGCGGAGCCAGGTGGCGAAGGGGGCCTCGAGGCCGGGGAGTTGGCTTCGGTGAGTAAAGACGAAGGATTCAGTGGAGC
>JBBRIO010000052.1:0-15268 GCA_038220855.1 Bryobacterales bacterium
CCGGTGATGGTTTGGCCGTTGAGGTCGAGGGTGACGTCGCTGGCGGTGATGGTGATGCCGGCCCCGGTGCTGGAGCTGGTAAACAGGCTGTTGGTCAGCATGTAGGAGCCTGCCTGATCAATGACCATGGGCGAGCCGACGGTGCGGACGCCAGGGGGCTGGGCGAAGAGTGCTACGGCGAGCAGCGGAAGCGCGAAGAAAGTTCTTGTCATGTCGTATGCCTTAGGGAGAGAAAGTTTGGAAGCGCTTCCGTTGAGTAGGTCGTGACAAACGGGGGAATCCCCCGCAAAATAGAGAAATGATCTTACGGGGAATTATTTTGTTGATAGTTGTAACCGCAATGGGTTTTGGCCAGTGGTATGCGGGCGGGACAGCAGGATTTTCGACGATTTCGGCGGATGGGCAGACAGTGATCAACGGGGGCTCGACGGCGATCTCTCTCTACAAGCCCGAGAACGGACCGGCGGTGCAACTCTTTGTGGGGCGGCATTGGCGGGAGTATTTGAGTACGCAGGGGAGCTATTCGTGGAATCGAAACCCGTTGCAGTTTACGGGTACGCGGATCGAGGGGGGGCAGGAGGTGACGTTTGAACAGAAGCGGAGCAGCCGGCAGAACGTGGTGACCGCGGAAGTGCTGATCTATTTTCGGCCGCGGAGTAGCCGATTTCGTCCGTATGTGCTGGGTGGGTTGGGGATGGTGAACGCGAGTTCCCGGGCGGGGGAAGTGGTGGTGTCCAAGGGGAGGGTGGTGTTGCCGCCGGAACGGTTTTCGGTGACGCGGCTGCAACAGCGGACTGCGGTGGGGCTGGATTTCCGACTGAAGGACGGATGGCGGTTTCGGTATACCTTTTGGGAGAACATTTCGGCGAATCCATTTAGCCGGGAGTTGGTTCCGCGCGGTAGGCGAAACTTATTAAACTTTCAGAACATGTTTGGATTTCTGAAGGAGTTCTAGGCGGGTCCGGATCTGCTCAACACTTCGAGGGCGTTCAACAGGGTGGCCGACATTTTGCGATCTTGCAGGATCAGTTCCTCGGAGGTTGGGTGTCCCAGACCGTTGAAGGTGACGGCTGCTTCCGGAACGATGATCGTGGCCATAGCGGTCAGGGTCTCTAATAGGGAAGCCCGGGCGTAGGTGCCGCGGGCGGAGGGATTGAATAGCGCCACGGGCTTGCCGGCGAGTTCTCTGCTGCTCACCACCCAGTCGAGGGCGTTCTTCAAGACGCCCGGAAGGCCGTGGGCATACTCGGGGACGGAGAAGACGACGGCGTCGGCCGCAAGCAGGGCTGAGCGGAAATCGGTCACAAACGGGGAGACGGAATCCCCGTCGAGGTCGGGGTTGAAATGGGGCAAGTTGCCGATGCCGTGGTATGGAATGACCTCGATTGTCGACAGGGCTAAAGCCCCAACGGCGCGAAGGAGGGCGGAGTTGGATGACGCGGCCCGTAGGCTACCGGAGATGGTCAGAAGTTTCATGAGAGGAGCGTGCGGAGGTGGGGTGGCAACTCGCGGATGAACGTCGCCCGGTGGTTGCTCCATCGTCCAGGATACGGCAGATGCACGAGCGAACCTTGCCACGCGGCTGTGGGGATCGAAGCCCGGACGTTGGTCTCAATCGAACGAAGCAGCGTGACGATCATAGCGGGTTGAAAACGGATGATCGCATCGGCGGCTGCCGGCAGGGAGCAACGCTTCTTGGAGTCGCTCCCGGTCGGCATGGTTCATGGATGCGATCCTTAGAGCAGTTTTACTTCCTGCCCGACATGGATCAAGCCGCTTTCGACGACATCGGAGTTCAACGCCAGCTTCCCCCCAAACCTCTTGACGATGTCTCGCAAGACGTTCGGGTCATGGGCCAAGGTGTCTGGATCGAACGTGGTCATGATGCAGCGGCCGCGCAGGTCCTCCATGCGGATGACGACCTTGCCTACCTCCAACCGGAGGCCAGGCCAGGTGCGTTCGTCGAGTCCGCTCACGCCGCCGATGACCAGATTGGGGCGAAGGCGCCTACGGTCACGGCCAAAGGCGGAGATGGCACCGTCGGTCGCGATCAACAGCGGGAGGATGTCGAACCGTTCGAGGCTTTCGTCCCGAACCAGTTGCGCACCCGGTCCGACGATCCTTCGTACGGACGCCAACACCTTCGGATCGGTCCAGGGCTGTCCGTCGATCATTGGCTGGCCGTGCCCGTCCATCGTTGCGTGAAAACCTAATAACTCGGGATAGGTTCTTGAGGTGACCACGCGACCCTGAGCGTTTTGCACTTGGACAACGCGATCACCCTCGACTCCCATCCCGGTCAAGCGAGCCGACTGCAACTGCTCGCCGGCCATCGACTTCACAGGGTAATGCCAGATTTCTGCGATGTGCATTTTCGTCCTGTCAGTTAAAGAACTCGCCGTTCGGCGACCGAAATGGGGGCGTCGTTGATACTTGCAAGCCGCTTGCGCATGAGACCCTCGTCATCAAATTCCCAGAGTTCATTGCCATAGGAGCGGTACCATTGGCCTGCTTCGTCGTGCCACTCGTATTCAAAGCTGACAGCGATGCGGTTTTCGTGAAATCCCCAAAGAGTCTTCTTCAGGCGGTAGTCCAGTTCCTTCGCCCACTTGCGGCGGAGGAGATCTTTGATCGCATCGCGCCCGCGCAGAAAGTCGGTGCGGTTACGCCAATCCGAATCGACGGAGTAGGCGAGCGCAACGCGTTCGGGATCGCGGGAATTCCAGGCATCCTCGGCCAGCTGAACTTTCCTGGCGGCCGTCTCCGCCGTGAATGGAGGCTTAATTGGTGTAGTCATCGTGGTTCTGGTTAGCGGGTCGGCTGCTTCGTCATCTTTCCAGCAACATTGGCGTCGTAGAACCGGGTCATTCCCGCCACGATTTCATGGAGTGAATCTTCGACCGCGAAGTGTCCCGCGGCCAGCCTGTGCATCTCCGCGTTGGGCAAGTCGGCCAGGTAGGCCTCACCGCCTTCGGGCGTGAAGAAGACATCGTTCTGGCCCCAGAAGATTACGGTCGCAGGCTGCCGCTCCTTCAGGAAAGCCCGCCACTTGGGATAGAGTTCCACATTCTTTCGATAGTCGTAGAACAGATCGAGTTGAACCCGCTTGGCGTTCGGGCGTTGCATGAAGGCGGAGTCCGATTCCCAGTTGTCCGGGCTGATCCGTTCCGGGTTCTTGGCACCGAAGAGGTAGATGCTTTTTATGGCGTCGTGTTCGAGGAAGGCGGCGAGGGGTTTTTCGGTTGCGTCGGTGCGGTTCTTCCAAAGTGCGCCGCGGAAGCCGTCCCAGGCTTTGGTAAAGCCGACCTCGTAGGCGTTCGTGTTCTGAATGATGAGCCAGTCGAGGGCTTCGGGGTGCCGCATCACGATCCGGAATCCGCCGGGGCCGCCGTAGTCCTGGACGAACAGGCCATAGTGATCGAAGCCGCGGTCTTTTAAGAAACTTTCGACGACGGTGGAGAGCTTGTCGAACGAATAGGCGTAGGTGGCGGGGTCGGGCATGTCGCTGTTGCCGAAGCCAGAATAGTCGGGGGCTATGACATGAAAGCGTGTGGCGAGCGCCGGAATCAGATCGCGGTACTGGTGGGAGGAGGCGGGAAAGCCGTGCAGCAGGACAAGTTTCGGGCTGGCCGGGTCGCCGGCCTCGCGGTAGGCGATGTTGAGACCGTCAATTTTGACGGTCTTGAATGAGATGCTCGGGTGGGGAGCCATGTCGGCGGCGAAGGTGCGGCCGAGGAAGGCGCAAGTGAGCAGGGTCGAGCGAAGAATTTGGTTTGTCATTTTCTTGTCCTCCTTGAATCAAACGGCGGTCGCCGTCGGCGCGATCGCTAGTGAAACACGCGGGAAGTCCACTTCCGTGTGCGCCACGAGGTTGAAGTAGTTCGTGAAGATGTTGACGGCTACGTTGGCTACGATTTCGGTGATCTCCTGGTCGTTGTAACCGGCTGCGCGAACGGCGGACATCGCTCCATCCGAGACTTCTCCGCGTTGTACGACGACAGTTTGGGCGAAGCGGAGCCCGGCATCCCTCTTGGCGTCCGCGGCGTGCGACTCGCGGCTGCGGGCGATTTCGTCCGCCGACAAACCAACCATCTTACCGATGGCGGAATGGGCGGAGAGACAATATTCGCAGGAGTTGGCCTGGGCGACGGCGATGGCGATCTGCTCGCGAAATTTTGCATCGAGCACTCCGCTTCCCAAGGCGGCACCGAAGTGCAGGTAGGCTTCGAGGGCGGCGGGCGAATGCGCAAGCGTCTTCATCAGGTTGGGCGTCATGCCGAGCTTGGCTTGTACGCCGTCGAGCAGTTTTTTGGTCTGGCCGGTGGTATCGGCGGGATTGAGGGCGGTGATTCGTGGCATCTAGTTGGTCTCCTTTTGGTTGGTCGCGATTGGTGCGACGCAGGTAAAGGGTGCAACTTGGTAGCCAACTAGCGGGAGATTCTAAGTATCTGAAACCAATGCGTTATTCAGGTGATGTCGTGTTTTTAAATCTCACGAATCTGGAATATTCACAAGAAAAGTCAGGAGATCTCACGATACTATGGGCCATGAACCTCGCTCCGCTGCCCTCGATTATCCTGGCGATCGCGGAGCAACGTTCGCTGAACGCGGTCCTGGCGACTATTATCGAGTCTGTTGCCCGGCAGCCTGGCGTAGCCCTCGCCCGGCTTTGGCTTCGCCAAGCCGATGCCGATTGCCCTCACTGTTCGTCGTCCGGAAAGACCGGAGGCGAGTCCCTGCACCTGCGAGCGAGCGCCGGGACGCCGCAACTGGCCGCCACCGATTGGTCCCGCACCGATGGCACTTTCCACCGGATTCCCTTGGACCGGGGTGACCTGAAGATTTCTCATATAGGAACCTCCGGCCAGTCGGTTCGCATTCCGCGTCTGTCCGAAGATCGCCAATGGGTCCGGAATCCGGAGTGGGCCCGCGATGAAAATCTGGTTGGCTTTGCGGGTCACCCGATCTGTTTGCGCGGTACGGTGGTGGGCGTGCTCGCCGTCTTCCGCCGGACCGAGCCGGACGATGAGTGTTGGGACTGGCTTCGGGTGCTGGCCGATTCCGCAGCAGTGGCGATCGCGAATGCTCGCGCGTTCGAGCAAGTAGAAGCGCTCAGGCGGGAGTTGGAACTGGAGCGCGACTATTTGCGCCAGGAGGTGCAGGAAAACGGGGTGTTCGGCGAGATTCTAGGGCGTAGCGCCTCGCTGCAGCGCGTTTTGCGGCAGGTGGATAAGGTCGCCGCCACAGACGCGAGCGTTTTGATTTTGGGCGAGACCGGCAGCGGCAAGGAACTGGTGGCGCGCGGGATCCATCAACGCAGCCCTCGGGCCCATAAGCCCTTGGTGAAGGTCAACTGTGGGTCGATCCCGCGTGAGCTGTTCGAAAGCGAGTTTTTTGGGCATGTGCGGGGCTCGTTCACCGGAGCCATACGGGACCGGGTGGGGCGCTTTCAACTTGCCGATGGCGGAACCCTTTTCCTCGACGAGGTGGGCGAAATTCCCCTGGAGTTACAGTCCAAGCTTCTGCGTGTGTTGCAGGAGGGCGAGTACGAACGCGTGGGCGATGAGACGACGCGAAAGGTGAATGTGCGGGTGCTCTCGGCGACCAACCGCGATTTGGCCCAAGAGGCGGCGGCGGGGCGGTTTCGCTTGGACCTCTTCTATCGCCTGGGCGTGTTTCCCGTGCATGTACCTCCGCTACGACAACGGTGCGAGGATATTCCTGAACTGGCCGCACATTTTGTGCGGCAGGCCTGCCAGCGATTTCACGTACCTGAGCCGCGGCTCACCGAGCGGGAATTGGAGAAGGCATGTCGGTATCAATGGCCCGGCAACGTCCGGGAGTTGCAAAACGTCGTGGAGCGGGCCGTAATTCTGGCGGGAGGCGGAACCCTGCAATTTGAGATTCCACAACTACCTTCGGAGGTCACGGCGGCCGTTGAGCGGGATGCCGAGATTATCCGGGACGCGGAATGGAGACAACTGGAGCGAGCCAATGTGCTGTCTGCTCTTAGAAAATCTAATTTTCGTGTTTCCGGCGAAGGCGGCGCGGCTGAATTGCTCGGGATGAACGCGGCGACGTTAACCTCACGATTGAAGGCTTTGGGCATCCATAGGCCCAAATGACGGCGATAGAGAAGACTAACCTTGCCGGCACCGAAGGTATCCGCGAAGCAGGTCCGGTCGCTGTGGAGCAGCCTGTGCGTTTAGGGGGTCACGGTGGCCGTTGGCCGGGATGCCGAGATCATCCCTCAGAAGATATGGTTTTCGTATTTCTCGTGAAGGCGGTGCGGCACAATTGTTCGGGGTGAACGCTGCGACGTTGGGCATAAGAGACCCAAATGACGCCGAAGTAAGCTAGGGCTAGCGGTTCTGGAATTCGGAATAAGGGCAGCAGGGCCAGTAAATGGGGGCGTTTTCGACGCGTTCGCCGAGGACGCGGGCGTGGCAGACCTTGCAGTACTGGAAAGACTGGACGGCGTCGGGGGAAGGGAGAATCTGGACGAGGTGTTCGAAGACGCAGAGGCCGCGGCCGGCCTGTTTGGTTTCGGTAAGGGGTAGTAAGGGGCCTTCGGATTCGGCGGCGAGGATGAGCGCGGAGTAGACGCGGGACTTCAGGCAACTTGGAGCGAGGACCGATTCTTCCAAAGGTATCGTTTCAGCGAGTTGTTCCAACCAAAGATCTTCATTCATGAGAGGGGGCGAGCCAGAGGGCACGGAACTCCTGGCGGGCTCGAGCCAGGAGGCGTTCGATTGCTTTCGGAGTTTTACCGGTTCGCTCAGCCATCTCTTCGGCGGAACGATGCTCCCAGTAACGCCAAAGGAGCACGAGCCGGTAAATTTCGGGCAGAGCGGTGAGGATTTTACCCGCGGCCTGCTGGGCGCGGGCTTGGTCGAGGGCGGCGTCGATGTCGGGACCGACGAGGGGCAGGGTATCTTCGGCCTCGTCGGGAAGGGGGATAATGCGGAGTCGTTCGCGGTAGTGGTCTTCCACTTTATGGCGTGCGATGCCGAGGAGCCAGGAGCGGAGGGGTGCCTCGCCGCGGTAGCGGGGGAGGGACTTCCAGGCGGTTAAGAATACTTCTTGCACGATGTCCTCGACGAACTCGAAACGAGGTTGAAGGCGGGAGCGGACGTAGCGATAGAGAGCGTCGGAGTGAATTTGGACAAACTCGGCGGCGGCCTTGCGGTCGCGCGCAACGACAGCTTGCGCGAGAGCAAGATCGGACTCGTGCGAGTTGGGGAGGGCAACGGGCAAACGGACGTCTCTTCTCATAATAGGAGTCGGATGAGGAGGAGAAATCCCCCGAGGGGTGGATTCTATTCACAATTCTTTGCAAAGGGGAGCTATGCAGCGGGGCGGCGTAGCAGTATCTTGGAAGCCATGAGGACGATTGCGACTGCTCTTTTGATTACTGGCATGGCCCTGGCCCAGGGCCCGGGTGGCGGCGGTGGCGGTGGCGGCCGCGGTGGCGGCGGGGGAGGGATGGGCGAGGGAGGCGGGATGCGCGGCGCGATGAGCCCGGCCGACCGCGAGCGGATGATGTTCGATATGGTTTGCGATCAGCTTGATCTGAAGAAAGACCAGAAGAAGCAGTTCAAGGGGATTCTGGATAAGGGCAAGGAGACGGTGCTGCCGATGCACCAGGATTTGAACAAGGCTCGGGCGCTGATTCGGAATACCGTGAAGACCGGGGGCGACGCGACGCCGCTTTTCCGGGCGTTTGGCGGGGTACAGGCGGAACTAGTGGCGGCTGAGGCGAAGATTTTTGGGGAAGCGCTGGCGATGTTGAACGACGGGCAGAAGAAGAAGGCCGATACGTTATACGGGATGATTCCGCAGTTAACCGCACCGGCTCGGGCTGGGCGCTAGACGAATGAATCCTACCTTGCTGATGATTGACGACGACATCGAACTGGGGATGCTAATGGCGGAGTTTTTCGCGACGCAAGGCGTAATGTTGGAGCTTTGCCATGACGGGGAGAGGGGCTTGGCGGAGCTGTCGGAACGCCGGTACGACTTGGTGCTGTTGGACGTGATGATGCCGCGGCTGGACGGTTTTGCGGTGCTGGAGCGGCTGCGGAAGAAGAGTCAGGTCCCGGTGTTGATGTTGACGGCGCGTTTGGAATCGTCGAGCCGGATTCGGGGATTGGAGGGCGGGGCGGACGACTACCTTCCGAAGCCGTTTGAGCCGATGGAACTGCTGGCGCGGGTGCGGGCGATTCTGCGGCGGAGTGGCGTGCAGAGCGGGTTGGTGGAACAGTACGGATTGCGGGTGGATCCGGGTACGAGGACGGTCATGGCGGATGGGAACCGATTGGAGTTGACGTCGGTGGAATTCGAGATTTTGGAAGTGCTGCATGCGGGGGCGGGCCGCGTGGTGTCCCGGGATGAGTTAGCGCAGCGGCTCTACCAGCGGGACGCGACGGCTTTTGATCGGGCGATTGACGTGCATATGAGCCATATTCGCAAAAAGCTAGAAGGGTTGAGCGCCAAGATCTTGACCGTTCGCGGGGTGGGCTACCAGTTGAGCGCGCCGTCGAGCGAGGGGTAGATGAATTCGATTTTCGTCCGGATTCTGCTGTCGACGGCGCTGCTGTTTGTGGTGTCGAGTGTGGCTTTCGTCTGGACTTCGATTTACCTGATCCGTCGGGATCCTCCGGTGAACAACTTCATGCGGCAGGTTTTGGATGCGCAGTTGGAGGATACACGGAGGGCTTGGGAGGCGGGGGGGGCGACGGCGTTGGGGGCGGAGCTGAAGCGACTGGATCGGCGCTTTCCGGGGCAGCATGCGCTGTTGGAGGCGAGCGGGAAAGATGTCTTAACGGGGGAGACGGTGGAGATTTTGGGATCGGCGTTCGGTCGGCCGCCGATGCGGTTCCCTTTTTTCGGTCCGCCGCGGCGGGGCAATATGGCGCATCGCAGCGCGGACGGGAAATACGTGCTGTATGCGATGAGCCCGGATCCGCGGTTTGAACCGCCGAACTACGCACCGTACTATCTGCCAATTCTGCTCGTGTTCGTGTTGGGGATTTATCTGCTGGCTTACTTTTTGGGGCGGCCATTGCGGCAGTTGCGAGAGACGGTGATGCGGTTTGGGGCGGGGGAGTTGGAGGCGCGGACGGGATCGAAGCGCCGGGACGAGTTTGGGGATGTGGCCCGTTCGTTTGATGATATGGCGGACCGGATGCAGACGCTGCTTACGGCCGAACGACGGCTGTTGCAGGACATTTCCCATGAGCTGCGGAGCCCGCTGGCGCGGTTGAGCGTGGCGGTGGAGTTGGCGCGGACGAGTGCGGACCGGAATGGGGGGTTGGACCGGATCAAGAAAGAGTCGCAACGGATTTCTTTGTTGGTGGGGGAGTTGATCCAGATGACGCGGGCGGAGGGGGATCCGGCGGAGCGAACGGTGGCACCGGTGGACCTGAAGGAGCTGATAGAGGATCTGTTGGATGATTTGTTGATCGAGGCGGATACGAAGGGGATCCGATTGGAGAGGGAGATGACGGGGCCGATGGTGGTGCAGGGGGATGCGGAGTTGCTGCGGCGGGCGGTGGAGAACGTGGTTCGGAACGCGATCCGGTATTCGCCGGTGGATAGCGATGTGCGGGTGAGGATGAATCGGGAGGGAGACCGGGCGGTGATCGTGGTGCGAGATTTTGGGCCAGGGGTGCCGGAGGAGATGCGGGAGGCGATCTTCCGCCCGTTCTTCCGGGTGGAAGATGATCGAGCGCGGATGAGCGGTGGGGTAGGGCTGGGTCTGGCGATTGCTCGGCGGGCGGTGCATCTGCACCATGGGGAGATTGTGGCGCGGAATGCCGAGCCGGGTTTGGAGGTAACGATTGGGGTGGCGCTGCGGGGCTAGGCGTGGTGCGGGATGGCTTTGGAGCCGTTGATGACGGTGGCTTGCTTCAGCTTGGTGAGTTCGCGGCGGGCGATGCGGGCCCATTGGCTGGAGGGGTCGAGCTTGAGATAGGTGCTCCAGTGTTGGACGGCTTGCATGATATCGCCGGAGGACTGGTGGAGGAGGGCGAGGTTGTAGTATGCGTCGGCGTACTGGGGATTGAGGCGGAGGGCGTTGTGGTAGTGGGAGAGGGCGCGGAGCCGGTCGCCGCGTTCGTCGTATAGGTTGCCGAGGTTGAACTGGGCGAGGGCGTAATCGGGGTCGGCGTCAACGGCTTTGCGGTAGTTTTCTTCGGCCTGGGTCCAGCGGCGCTGGTGGAAGTAAATGGTCCCGAGGTTGACGAGGGCGCCCGCGGCTTGGGGGTTCAAAGCGACGGCCTTTTCGTAGGCGGCGATGGCTTCGGCGACGGGACCGCCGGACTGTTCGAAGTCGAGGCCGCGTTGGAACCAATCGTCGGCTTCAGCCCGTTTCTTGCGCAGATCTTCGATGGACCGGCCTTCGTGGCGGGGGAAGGAGCGAAGTTTTTCGAGGGCGGTCGAGTCGAAATCGAGGAGGAGTTGGCCGGAAATGGAATCCATCTTTTGGCCGGCTAGATGGACACCGATGCGTTTGCCGTCGGTGAAGATTTTGAGTTCGATGAAGGGGTTGGCGATGTGTTGGAGGCGGTCGCGGAGGGATTGGAAGCTGCGCTTAATCCGTCCGACGGGCACTTTCTTTTCGCGTAAGGTGTTGAGGGCGCGCAGGGCGATGAGGTCGCCGAGGCCGTACCGATCCTGCTGAGGGATGAGGCCCTGCTGTTCCCAAGAACGGAGATGACGCTCCGTTACCGACAATACGCGTCGGACCTGGTCGCGGGTCCAAGACTGCTGAGTAGCCACGTTTCAGAGTCGAGCATAACATGGACTGCTGTGCGGAGGCTGTGGAAAACTACAAAATCTTGTGTGTTGGTGTACTTAGGCCGCTATCAGGAGTATTCTAGGTGCCGATATAGCGGGCATAGAGGCTGCGGGCGAGGCCGACGTCCTGAGTTCCCTTGATGATGGCGCGGCCGTCGGCGAAGATGGTGAGTTCGTAGGGAGGGAGGAAGAAGCGGAGGGCGAAATCGTTTTGGCGAACGTTGCCGAGGCGTTCGAGGCGGGCGGCGAGTTCGGGGAGGTTTAGGGGGCGGTTGCGTTCGTGGATCTGGACGGCGTTGCGGCCGCAGAGGCTGATGGGGGCGCGGCGTTCGCCGTCGAGATAGATGAATTCGCGGCGGCCGCAGGCGGGGCAGTCAGGGTCGGGCGGGGGCTGGTCGATTTGACGGAGGGAGGTGTTCCAGATGTCGAGGGTAGTGATTTTTGCGGCGGGGGCGGCGCCGGTGAGGAGTTTGATGGCCATGCCGACTTGGAGAGCGCCGATAGCGGTGGTGATGGAGCTAAGGACGCCATCGGTTTCGCAGGTGGGCTGGGCGCCGGAGGGAGGGGCGGGGTAGACGCACTGGAGGCAGCAGGATTGGCCGGGGAGGATTGGCATGGTAAGGCCGTAGCTGCCGACCGCGGCTCCGTAGATCCAGGGGATGTTGTAACGGAGGGCGAAATCGTTGATCAGGTAACGAGTCTCGAAGTTGTCGGTGCCGTCGAGGATGAGGTCGACGCCGGCGAGGAGGTCGTCGGCGGTGGCGGGGGTGAGGTCGGCGACGTGGGGATGGACGGTAATGGTCGAGTTGAAGCGGGCGATGGCGCGGGCGGCGGCGACGGCCTTGGGGAGGGCTTCGGCGGCATCGGCTTCGTCATAGAGCCATTGACGCTGGAGGTTGGAAGGTTCGACGTAGTCGCGATCGATGAGGCGGAGCGTGCCAACGCCAGCGCGGGCGAGGGCGGCGGCGTGGAAGGAGCCGAGGGCACCGCAGCCTACAATGGCGACGCGGGAGGCGAGGAGGCGTTCCTGCCCGGCCTCTCCGATGGGGGGAAAACGGATTTGCCGGGAGTAGCGGTCCCGTTGGTCCGGGGTCATGCTTTTAATGGCCTGTGCGCTTCTATCGATGTTAGGGACGCCGTTGGAGGACCCATTTGTTGGCTTGGAGGTAATCTACGGTGCGGCGCACGGCGACTTCGATGGAAAGTTTCGGCTGCCAGCCGAGGCTGCACATTTTCCAGCAATCGAGAAAGATAAAGGGATTATCGCCGATCCAGCCCTGTTTTCCGCCGGTGTATTCGAGGCGCGGGTTAAGGCCGAGTTGGTTGGAGATCCAGCCGATGGAGTCAGTGAGTTGGCAATAGCCGGGAACGCCGAGGTTAAAGATGCCGACTTTTTCGTCCGACTTGTCGAGGGCGATCATGATGGCGTCGACGCAGTCCTGGACGTAGAGGTAGCCTTTGCGTTGGGAACCATCGCCGAGGACGCGAAGGTGGTCGGGGTGTTCGAGGAGTTGCTTGTAGAAATCGAAGACGTGGCCGTGGGTGTAGCGTTCGCCGAGAATGGAGACGAAACGGAAGATGATGGCGCGAACGCCGAAGCCTTCGGCATAGGCGGAGATGAAGCCTTCGGCGGCTAGCTTGGAGGCACCGTAGAGAGACGTTTGGATCGGCAGGGGGCAGTCTTCGGGGGTGGGGATGCGGGGGGCGACGCCATAGACGGAGCCAGTGCTGGAGAAGGCGATGGTTTTGACGCCGTTGCGGCGCATTCCTTCGAGGACGTTCCAGGTGACGATGACGTTTTGGTCGAGGTCGCGGCGAGGGTGATCGGTGCCGAAGCGGACGTCGGCATTGGCGGCGAAGTGAATGACGGTGTCAATTCCGACGCAGGCTTGGACGACGCTGGTAAGGTCAAACAGGTCGCCTTCGATCAAGCGGAACTTGGGAGAGGCTAAAGCGCCCTTGAGGAACTCCCGTTGGCCGGTGACGAAGCTGTCAAAACCGACCACTTCGTGTCCATCGGCGAGCAAGCGATCGACGACGTTACTGCCGATAAATCCGGCGGCTCCAGTGACTAAAAATCGCAAAGAAGTACCATTCCTATTTAGCGCAATTGCGCGACTGTTTTAGCTGCCTGGGGTGCCGAGGCGGGGCTGAGTTTGCGGTGCAAACGCGAGGTTCGAAGGATATCGCGCATGTTGCGGATGTTTCCGCTAACTAGATCGAGACGGCTGTCGCCGTCATCGCGCCAATGGACGGGAACTTCCTTGATCCGGTAGCCGAGTCGGGTTGCGATGACGAGGATTTCGACATCGTACATATACCCGTCGACTTGTTGGAGAGAGAAGAGCGCCTTGGCGACGTGGAGGGGGAAAAACTTGAAACCGCACTGGGTATCGCCGACGGTGAGCCCGGTGAGGGCTCGCATGACGTAACGAAAACTCTTCCCGCCGATCTGGCGGTACAGCGGCTGCTTCTTTTCAATGCTTGTGGTGGCGAGGGCTCTGGAGCCGATGACGACCTCAATTCCGTTGTCGAGCCACGGGAGGACGGTATCGAAATCATGGATTGGGACTTTATTGTCGGCATCGGCAAAGCCGACATAACGGCCTTCGGCGAGGGCTACGGCATCCCGAATCCCGCGACCTTTGCCGCGGCGGGCATCTTCTCCGATACACAAGATATGCGGATTGGATTTTGCCATATCCCGCACGATTTCGCGCGTACCGTCGTTGCCGTCGGCGGACACTATGATTTGCGCATTCCACAGCTTTGCAGCGAAATAAGCAACCGCCTGGTCTACCGTTTCGCGGATCCGTCCCGCCTCGTTGTAGGCCGGCAGAATGTGGGTAATGTCGTAACTCATTGCGTGCAACTTCGGTTTAATTTTACCATACGGCCAAGCTACTCATTTCTCAGAATTTCCAGTGGTTTCTGGCCCAAAATTCGGAAGCTGGCCAGCCAGCCGGCGACGACGGCGATGAGGGCGCTGGCGACGACGGCGAACAGGTTGGGCCAGGGCGAGAAAACGAATTTGGCGTCGAGGAGGCGGGTGAGCAAGAGATTGGCAAAGGCGCTGGCCAGCAGGCTTCCCATGAGGCCGGCGACTGCCCCGAGGAGGAAGAACTCGACGGTGAACGTACGGGCGATGCGCCGGCGGGTGGCCCCGAGGGTTTTGAGAATGACTACTTCGCGAACTCTGCGGACGCGGGAGCCGGCCACGCTGGAGGCAAGGATGATCATGCCGGCAAGAATAGAGAAGGCCGAGATGGAGCGGACGACGAGGGCGACTTGGTCGATGACCTCCTGAACCCGTTCGAGGACGTCGGCAAGATTAATGACCGTGATTGCGGGGAACTTGGCGAAGGACTGCTTCTGGAGTTCGGCGATGAGGGTGGGACGAACGCGAGCGGCGCCAAAGTAAAGCATGGGAACTTGCCGAAGGGTTTCCGGGCTGGTGATGAACTCGACGCCGGAGCCTGGACCGACGGCTTCGTTGCGATAGATGGCGACGACGCGCATGGGGATGCGGCGCCCGGCGAGTTCCCAGTCGATGACCGAGCCGACCTTGAGACCGAGGAGACGGGCGGTTTCGGCAATGACGGCGATTTCGGGCCGATCGGGGGACCATGTTTTCCACCAGGCGCCTTGGACAACTTCGGTCTGTTTGGGCAGCTCAGCGTTCCAGGTGAGGCTGCGGGCGCGGAGGTAACGCTTGACGGGTCCTTCTTTGGCGATGTCCTCAATGGGACGGCCGTCGATGAGTTTGATGCGACCGGAGGCGGTGGCGGAGACTAGGACATCGCCTTCGACGCCGGGGCCTTTGTCGAGGAAGGACTTGACGGCGAGCCGGTCGCGATCGGTGATGTTGATGAGGAAGACGTTGGGCATGCCCGGGGGGGCGCTAGCGGCGATCTGCCCGAGGAGGGAGCTTTGAAGGAGGTAAACGGTGAGGGTGAACATGACGCCGACGCCGAGGGCGACGAGGACGGCTTCGGCGTGGTTGCCGGGACGGTAGAGATTAGCCAAGCCGTGGCGCAGGGCGGCGGGGACCTTGCGGCCGGGGGCGCGGAGGAGGAGGCGAAGGCCACGGAGGAGGAGCCAACTGAGGCCGGAAAGGAGAAGCAGGGCCACGGAGAGTCCTCCGACGAACCAGGCGCTGACTTTGAAGGCGTCCTTCCAACTGGCGTCGATGAGGACGGTGGCCATGCCGATCATGCCGACGAGGATGAACAGGCCGGCGCCGGCGGAGGCGCGCCATTGCTTCCAGCGCTGGCCGGCGGGCGGGGGTTCGCCTTCCATATCGCGACGGAGGATGACGATGGGGCGGATCTGGCGGATGCCTAGGAGGGTGGGCAGGGTGAACAAGAGAGTCGACAGAAGCGCGAGGCCGAGGCCTTCGAGGATGGAGAACCAATCGAAGTCCATGACGGGGGTGACGGGGAAGAACTTGGAGATGAGGATGGGGAAG
>JBBRIO010000053.1:0-14999 GCA_038220855.1 Bryobacterales bacterium
GCTTGGCGCGGGGCTCGGGGCGAGTGGCGGGGGCTGGGCCGGGCCGGGGACGGTCGTTGGTAGTGACGGAGGGCGGTGCAGGGGACGGGCGCGGAGGCTCGTGGTTCGGTGCGGGGGACGGTCTCGGATGGGGGCCGAAGACTGTCGTGGGAGGGGGCCGGGGACGGTGGCGGGGCAGGGTCGGAGCCGGTCGCGGTTCGGTGTGAGGGGCGGTCAGAAGGCGGGGTAGGGGACGGTTGCGGATGGGGTGGGAGAATGGTCGCGGGGCGGCGCAGGGTAGGTCGCGGCTTGGCGCGCGGCTCGGTGCGAGAGGCGGGGGCAGGGCCGGGCAGGGGACGGGCGCGGAGGCTCGTGGTTCTGTGCGGGGGACGGTGGCAGGGCAGGGTCGGAGCCGGTCGCAGGGCGGGGCAGGGGACGGTTGCGGATGGGGTGGGCGAATGGTTGCGGGGTGATGCGGGGACGGTCGCGGGGTGGGGCATAGGACGGTCGCGGGGTCGTGCTGGAGCCGGTCCCGGGCGTGTGGCGGGCGGTTCTTTGGGTATGATGGAAACCAATCATGCCGATCACTCGCCGAACCGCCCTCACGATCGCTGCTCCGTTTCTGAACCTGCGGGCCCAGAATCAAAATGATCGGCCGAATATTCTATGGATCCTGGGGGATGACCTTGGCCCGCAACTAGGTTGCTACGGTCACCCCCTGGTCCATACCCCCAACGCGGATCGGATCGCGGCAGAAGGAACCCGCTTTACTCACTGCTTTACCACCGCGCCGGTCTGCTCACCGAGCCGGTCCGGGTGGAATACGGGCGTCTATCAAACGACCATCGGAGCCCACAACCATCGCAGTCACCGGCAGGACGGATATCGGCTTCCCGACGGGGTAAGGCTGATCTCACATCGAATGAAAGACGCAGGCTACTTCACCGCGAATATCAAAGAGCTGGCACCGGGTATTAAAGTCCCTGGCAAGACCGACTTTAACTTCGGGGCGGAGAAGCCGTTCGAGGGAACCCATTGGCGGCAGCGGGCTAAGGGCCAGCCGTTCTATGCTCAGATCAATTTCACGGCTCCGCATAAGGGGCCGGTTTGGCCGGCCGCCCGGGCCCAGAAGACGCTCATCGATCCGGCAAAGGTTCCACTCCCGCCCTACTATCCGGACCATCCGGTGGTTCGCGACGAGGTGGCCAACTATCTGGATGCGGTGAATTACTGGGACACGCAGGTCGGCGCGGTGATGGCCTTGCTGAAAGAAGACGGACTGCTCGAGAATACCGCTATTTTTGTGTTTGGAGACAACGGCCGCTGTTTGTTGCGCGGCAAGCAGTGGCTCTATGACGCCGGGACGCATGTTCCGCTTCTAGTTCGCTGGCCGGGGCATGTGAAGGCGGGGGCGGTCCGCAAAGATCCGACGATCGCGCTGGACATCACCGCCAGCAGCCTGGCGATGGCGGGGATTGCCCGGCCGATCCTAATGCATGGCCAGGATCTGTTCGGCGGGGCCAGGCCGAGGACGGAGGTTTTTACGGCGCGGGATCGTTGCGATATGACGGTGGATCGAATTCGGGCGGTGCGGGATGGCCGCTACAAGCTGATTCGGAACTTCATGCCGGAGAAGCCGTACACGCAATTCAACGACTACATCACGAAGAGCTACCCGACGCAGGGAGTGCTGAAAGAGCTTCATGCGGCAGGCAAACTAAATGCCGTGCAGAGCCAATGGATGGCACCGCGAAAGCCTGACATTGAGCTGTACGACCACCAAGCTGATCCGCACGAAGTGAAAAATCTCGCGCTGGACGGGAAACACAAAGGCGCCGTGGCGAAGCTTTCGGCCAAGCTGGACCGCTGGATTATCGATACGAACGACCAGGGCCGTACGCCAGAGGCGCGCGAGGTGATTGAGCGGGAGGAGCCGCGGACTACTCGTGAAGATTGATGGTGCCGCGGCATTTGGCTGCGCCGCAGCCGCATAGGACGACTTCGACATCTTTGCCGAACCGATAGTCGATGGTTAGCTCTTCCCCGGGTTCGATGTCTCGGAGGCTCATGTAGAGAATATGCTCCTTGACGATGCGGGCTTCGATGTTGGGCTCACAGCAGTGGTTGACGTATTCGGCTCCGCTGCCGCCGGTGGCCCCATCGATACACCAATAGCTATTGAGCGTGAACATGTAGTTGAATTCGCGCTCAAACACCCGGCGCTTGGTTTCGCGGCGGCTGCACCGCTCGCCGGTGTATTCCATGATTTTCCGCCGCTTCGGAATGGGTTCTTCGGCGAACACGCCCCAGCGATGGATGACCGACGGGCGGACCGCCAAGCGGAAGCAGGCATGTTTTTCGACGATGCTCGGGGCGAGCGGTTCAGCTGCCTGCTTCTTCCTGGACATTAAAAGTCGTTCTCATCCGCCTTCGGCTTGCCCGCGCCTGCTTTCCGCCGCATGATGATAACGCCGATGCAGACGACCGCCAAAATACCGGCGATGATTTGTACTGTGCCTTGATCCATAAGAGTTTATCGAGCCTCCAAAAAATATCGAAAATCCAGTATACGCAAAATGCCCGCGGATTGTGAGACAACACGAACCCGCAGGCGGCAATAAAGTTGCTGACCGTTAGGTGGTCTTTTGTTTCAGGACTTCGACGAGCTCGTGGACAGCGCCGGCGCTCTTCTGGATCTGGGCATTTTCGGAATCGGTGAGCTGCACTTCGTAGATTTTTTCGATGCCGTTGGCGCCGAGTTTTGCGGGCACGCCGAAGAACACGCCGCTCACGCCGTATTCGCCTTCGAGCAGCGCTGCGACGGGCAACACCTTTTTCTGATCCTTCAAAATGCTTTCGACCATCTCGACCGTCGCCGCGGAGGGGGCGTAGTAGGCGGAGCCAGTCTTGAGATACTTCACGATCTCGGCACCGCCGTTTTGGGTCCGCTCGACGATCTTATTAATGCTTTCGGCGTCGAGCATTTCGCTGAGGGGCACGCCGCTGACGTTGGTTAAGCGGGTGATGGGCACCATCGTGTCGCCGTGGCCCCCAAGGACGAGGGCGTTAATGTTGGTCACCGAGACGCCGAGCGCTTCGCCGAGGAAGGTGCGGAAGCGGGCGGTATCGAGCACGCCAGCCATGCCGATGATCTTGTGTTTGGGCAGTCCGGTGACCTTCCAGGCAGCCCAGCACATGGCGTCGAGCGGATTGGTGACCAGAATCAAGATTGCGTTCGGGGAATGCTTCATGGCATTTTCGGCGGCGGTCTTGACGATCTCGTAGTTGGCGAGGAGTAAATCGTCGCGGCTCATGCCCGGCTTGCGCGGGAACCCGGCGGTGATGACAACGATGTCCGACCCGGCGGTCGGTTCGTAATCGTTGGCTCCGGTGATGCGGACGTCGTAGCCCTGAACGGGCCCGGACTGTTGAATATCGAGAGCCTTGCCCTGGGGAATCCCTTCCATGATGTCGACGAGGACGACATCGGCTAACTCTTTGTCTGCGATTCGCAGAGCACAGTTGGCGCCGACGTTGCCGGCGCCGACTACGGTGACTTTTTTGCGCATAGGTTTTGAGTATACCCCCGTCGGCGCCGGCGTCGCAGGGCGGCAACCGGACAGCTATATCATGGGGCGCAAAAGTCGGCGATCGCTACATTTTGTGGGCAAAAGATAGTTCTGAACTTATCGTTGACAGATGGTGCCAGATCCGTACAATTGAGGAGAATTAACATCGCGTTGAAACGCAAATCTCCTTTTATGTTCAAAACAAAAAAAGCGAAGTCTGAAGCCCAACCAACGGAGCGCTCATTTGCGTCCAGCGAGATATCGGAAATGACGGGGGTGAGCCTGCGGCAATTGCAGTGGTGGGATGAGCAGAAAGTGGTTTCGCCGCGGCACGAAGGGCATAAGCGGGTCTATTTGCCGGAAGAGGCGGTGGAGATTGCGGTGATTGCGGAGTTGCGGCGGAAGGGTTTTTCGCTGCAGAAGATCCGGCTGGTGTTGCGTTTCCTGCAGAAGGAGATGGGCAAGCGTCTGAACGAGATCTTTGGGGCGGAAAGCGAGTGGCACTTGGTCACAGACGGTAAGAGTATCTATCTGGAAGATAACAATCAGCGGATTATCGACATCTTTAAAGACGCCGAGCAGCCGATGTTCCTGGTTTGCGTGACGGATCAGGCGCGGCGTTTAGGGATTACGCAGACGGCCAGCGGCCGGAAACCGGTGAAGGCAGAAATATCTGCTAACCAGCGCAAGGTTCGCGCCGTCTAGAACGGTAGCGCTTGCGGCCCGCATTGGTCGAATCGCTGACCTGATATACTCAGAGTCAAGTCCTCGGAGGTCCCCGCGGTATGGCTACACGCCGATCTATCATTCTCATCCCGGCAACGGTGATTGTCTGCTCGTTACTGGGCGGTGTTTTTGGTCCCGATGTGACGGGAGTATCCGCGGCGAGCGCAGAAGACGAAGTGCAGAGCAGCGTCAAGACCTTTGCGAAGGTTTACGCGCTGGTGGAAGAGAATTTCGCGGACAAGGTTACCTCGGATAAGGCGGTCTATAAAGGCGCGATCGGCGGGATGCTGCGGACGTTGGATCCGCATTCCAGCTTTTTCGACCCCAAAGATTTTCAGTCAATGCGCGAAGACCAGCGGGGCCATTATTATGGCGTGGGCATGACAGTGAGCGAGCGGAACCGCCGCACCGTCGTGATTGCACCATTCCCTGGTTCGCCGGCTTACAAAGCGGGCATTCGGCCCGGCGACACGATTCTGGAAGTGAACGACAAGCGGACGGATACGCTGACGACGACGGAAGTCGCGGACATTTTAAAGGGACCGCGCGGCACGGTGGTGCAGGTGAAAGTAGCGCGTGAAGGCGTCGATAAGCCCATCACCTACAACATTACCCGCGATGAGATTCCGCGCAAGAGCGTGCAGGACGCGTTCTTCGTAAGGCCCGGAATTCTGTACCTTGACATTGAATCCTTCAACGAGAATACGAGCCGCGAGGTGGAAGACAACTTCAAACGGGTGGGCGAACAGAACGTGAAGGGCCTGATTCTTGATCTGCGGGAGAACCCGGGTGGTTTGTTGAATGAAGGCGTCTCCGTGGCAGGCCGCTTCCTGGCTCCGGGCCAGACGGTGGTTTCGCATCGGGGTCGCGCTTTCGCCGAACGTCCTTATGTCGCCAAGAATGGCAGCACCAAGCGGGAGTATCCGATTGTGATCCTCGTGAACCGTTACTCTGCTTCAGCGGCCGAGATTGTGGCCGGCGCGTTGCAGGATCATGATCGGGGTTGGATTTTGGGTGACAACACCTTTGGCAAGGGTTTGGTGCAGACGGTTTATCCGATGTCGGACAATACCGGCTTGGCGCTGACGACGCAGAAATACTACACGCCGAGCAACCGGCTGATCCAGCGTGACTATCAGCACACGTCCTTCCTCGACTACTACTACCGGAAAGACACCGCGACGCCGAACATGAACGACGTCAAGATGACGGACAGCGGTCGGACCGTGTATGGCGGCGGCGGGATCAAGCCTGATGAGCAGTTTACGGCGCCGAAGTTCAACAAGTACCAGACGGAGCTTTTGCGGAAGTTTGTGTTCTTCTCCTTTACCGCGAAATACTTCGGTTCCCGCGAAGCGAAGTTGCCGCAGGGCTGGGATCCGGACGAGGCCATGATGACCGACTTCCACCAGTTCATGACTAAGGAGAAGATTAGCTTCACCGAGGCCGAGTGGAAAGAGAATAAAGACTGGTCGAAGCAGTTCCTGAAACGGGAAATGTATCTGACTGCTTTCGGCGCTGAGGAAGCGCGCAAGCTGGCGGTGGAGACCGACCCGATGGTTCTTTCTGGGGTCGATGCCATGCCGAAGGCAAAATCGCTGCTCGAGAACGCCAAGAAATTGATTGTCCAGCGGACGGCTCCGCAGGAATAAGTGTTGCGTAATTTGTGAACGATCCTGCTCTCGAACCTCAGATTTACATATTGGATACGGGTGGTCAATACACCCATCTGATCGCCCGTAAGGTCCGCGAGTTGGGCGTTTATGCCGAAGTGGTCTCGAGCGAAACCGAGGCCGCTCGTTTTGCGAAGGCGAAAGGCCTGATTATCTCCGGTGGCCCCGCGAGTGTGTACGAGCAGGGCAGTCCGCATATTGATCAAGCGGTGTTGACCCAGGGCGTGCCGATGCTGGGCATCTGCTACGGCCAACAGTTGATGGCTTTTCAACTGGACGGTCAGGTGAGGCAGGGGAGCAAGGGCGAATATGGCCTGGCCCATCTGGCGATTGCCGGAGCGAGCCCGCTGTTTCGGGACGTGGCGAATCATCAGCAGGTCTGGATGAGCCACCGGGATACTGTGTTCGCACCGCCGACGGGATTCAGCGTTTTGGCGCAGACCGATACCTGCGCGATCGCGGCGATTGGCAACGAGTCCACCCGACAATACGGGGTGCAGTTCCATCCGGAAGTGGTGCACACGACCGAGGGTCGGAAGATCCTGAAGAACTTTGTGTTTGCCATTTGTGGCTGCACGGAGGACTGGCAGCCGGCGAGCCGGATCCCGGTGGTGGAGCAGCAGATTCGGGACATCGCGGGGGACCGGAATATCTTCTTCTTCGTGAGCGGCGGGGTGGACTCGACGGTCGCTTATACCCTCTGCCTGCGGGCGCTGGGCGAAGCGCGGGTGCACGGGGCGTATGTGGATACGGGCATGATGCGGGAGGGAGAGACGGAGTTCGTCCGTGGGATCTTCGATTCGCTCGGGGCACGGCACTTCCGGATCGAATTGGCGCAAGAGGATTTTCTGGAAGCGCTCGAAGGGGTCGTGGAGCCGGAGCGGAAGCGCAAGATTATTGGCGAGAAGTTTGTCGAGATTCAGGAAGCGGTGCTGGAGAGCGGGCCTTACCTGGATGGGCACTGGATTCTGGGCCAGGGCACGATTTATCCGGATACGATTGAGAGTGGCGGGACGGCGAAGGCTGATCTGATCAAGACGCACCACAATCGCGTGGCGGGGATTCAGAAGTTAATCGCGGAGAATCGGATTGTGGAGCCGCTAGCTTCGTTTTACAAGGACGAGGTGCGGGAGATTGGTCGTGAACTTGGCCTGCCGGCGGCCTTCCTGGATCGTCACCCGTTTCCGGGTCCGGGGCTGGGGATTCGATGCCTGGGCGCTGAGCGCGATGAGCCGATCGAAGCCATTGCGGAGGCGGCTTGGATCGCGCCGGTGCATTCGGTCGGGGTGCAGGGCGATTCGCGGTCGTACCGACCGGTGCTAATCGTCGACCACCTGGACCATGCGCGCGCTACCGAGGCCATCAATGCGAACCAGCGCGTTAACCGGGTGGTCGGGATTGTGGGTTTGAATCTGCCGATGGATCGGCTTAGCGTGATCGCCAGCAGCATTACGCCTGATCGGATGCACCGTCTCCGGCAGGCGGATGCGGTGGTGCGCTCGCTTTCGGTGCAATACGATTTTGAGTGCCGGGTTTGGCAGTTTCCGGTGGTTTTGATTCCAATTGGCGGCGACGGGCTGCCGGATTCGATTGTTCTTCGCCCGATTCATTCCGTCGATGGCATGACCGCTCAGAGCGTTTTGATGCCGGAATCGCTCTTGCATCGGATGCGCGACGCTTTGCTCGCCGTTCCGGGAGTGGCGGCAGTTTTTTACGATCTCACGCATAAACCACCCGGCACGATCGAGTGGGAGTGAGTCTCGCGATATAATCGCGAGAGTAGATATTTTAGTTTTAGTCAGGATCAGTTAGGAGTTCCCCTTCCCATGTTCGATTTCTTCCGTAGCCGCGACAAGAACGTGCGCATTGTGCTTGGCGTCTTGTTGGGTTTTGTCGCGCTTTCCATGGTTGCCTATTTGGTGCCCGGCGGTCCGGGTGGACCTTCGATGGCCGGCAACGACACCGTAGTCGCTGAAATTGGCGACAAGAAGGTTACGCTGCAGGAAGTGCAGCGGACTCTGCAGGGTGCCCTCCGCGGGAAGCAGTTCCCGACGGAGATGTTGCAGAATTACATCCCGGTGCTGGTCGACCAGATGATTGCTGAACGTGCCGTGGCCTATCAGGCTGACCGCATGGGTTTCACGGTAACTGAGGAAGAACTGGGCAACTCGCTCCGTTCGATGCTCGGCAGTATCCTTCAGGGCGGCTTTGACAAAGACCGGTACACGGCGTTTCTGGCTCAGCAAAACATGACCGTCGCCGAATTCGAAGGCAATGTGCGGACGCAGATGTTGTTGACGAAGTTGCGCAATATCGTCCTCGAAGGGGTGGTGGTGACGCCGGACGAGATCGAAGGCGAGTTCCGTCGTCGCAATGAAAAAGTGAAGCTCGACTACATTCTTTTCAGCTCGGACTCATTGAAGAAAGATGTGAAGCTGACGCCCGAAGACATCCAGAAGTTTTTTGGGACGAGCCGGGCGGCGTTTCGGATTCCGGAGAAGCGGAGCTTCGAAGTGCTGGTGGCGAACGAGGAGAAGATCGGGGCGGCGATCACTTTGGGTGATGACGTCCTGCGCGCCGCCTACGGGGCGAATCTGGATCGGTACCGAAGCGGCGAACGGGTGATGGCCCGCCACATCCTTTTGATGACGCAGAACAAGTCGGCTGACGATGCGAAGAAGCTTGAGGTGAAGATTGGGGAGTTGCTGAAGCAGATTAAGGGCGGAGCGGACTTCGCCGAACTGGCGAAGAAGAACTCCGAAGACCCCGGGTCGGCGCCTAAGGGCGGCGATCTTGGTTGGGTCAGCAAAGGGCAGATGGTCCCCAACTTTGAGGCCACTGCGTTTTCGCTTAAGAAGGGCGAGACCAGCAATGTCATCAAGACCGAATATGGCTTTCACATCGTTCAGGTGACGGACCGGGAAGATGCTCGGGTGAAGCCGTTCGATGAAGTGAAGGCGGAACTGTCGGCCGAGACGAAGAGGAAGCAGGTGTTTGAGCGGATGCAAAGTGCGTCCGAGCAGGCCCGCGCGGCGCTTGTGAAGAGCCCCGGTTCGGCGGCGCAGATCGCGCAGCAGTTCAATTTGAACCACTATGTCGTGCAGAACGCTAGCAGCAACGACCCGGTTCAGGAAATCGGCATTAACGCTGAGTTTGGCGGGACGATGTTCGGGCTGCAGAAGGGTGGCGTTACCCCGCTCGTGACCGCTCCGGGTAACAAGATCGCGTTTGGGGTGCTAACGGGGATTGCTCCGTCGCGGAACGCGGAATTGGCCGAGGTGGAAAGCCAAGTGCGGGAGCAGCTGACGAGCGTCAAGGCGCGGGAACTTCTGGTGGGTAAGACCGCGGAAGCAGCGCGGTCGATGGCCGCCGCGGGGGGCGATTTCGCCAAACTCGCGAAGTCAATGGGTGGCGAAGTGAAGACGACGGCCGAATTTGGCCGCGATGGCGCGGCTGACGGTTTGGGTGACGCGGCGTACTTCGCCGAAGCGTTCGTCAAGCCGGTCGGCACGATTCTGGGGCCGATCTCGATGATGGAGCAGTTGGTGATGGTGCGGGTGAATTCGAAGGTCGAAGCGGACTTGGCCAAATTGGCTGCCGAGCGGGAAGGGATGGTCGGCGCACTGAAGGGCCGGAAATCGCAAGAGAGGAAAGACTTGTTTGAAGAGGGCTTGGTCAATCGTTTGATCGACCAGGGCAAGATCAAGATCAACACAGACGCCATCAAGAAGCTGCAGAGCAGCTACCGTAGTTAGGCGTTCATGGTCCATTCGGTTCTTGAATTTCTAAAGTCTCTCACTAACCCGGACGCGCTGATGCAGATGCTGAACAGCGTGTTCTCGGGCTGGCAGGGATATGCGTTGCTGGCGGCGATCGTTTTTTCGGAGACCGGGTTACTCGTTGGCTTCTTTCTGCCCGGGGACTCCCTGCTGTTTACGGTCGGGGTGGTGGCCGGAGCGGGGGGGCTGAATGTGTGGGCCATCATCGGAGTTATGATCGTGGCTGCGGTGGTGGGGGACGCGGTTGGCTATTCGCTCGGCCGCAAGGCCGGGCTAAGTATTTTCAGCAAGCCGGATTCGAAGCTCTTTAAGCGAGAGTACTTGTTGAGGACGCAGGAGTTCTACGATAAATACGGGGGCAAGGCGATTATTTACGCCCGGTTTGTGCCGATCATTCGGACGTTTGCTCCATTTATCGCCGGAGTCGCCAGGATGAACTATCCGCGGTTTTTATCCTTCAACGTGTTCGGGGGGATCGGCTGGGTGATCTCGATGACCATGGCGGGGTTCTTCCTGGGCGACAACGAGATCGTCCGGAAGCATTTTGAGAAGGTGATCATCGGCATTGTCTTTATTTCCGTGTTGCCGATCGTGTTTGAAGTGATCAAAAGTCGCGGGCGCAGCGAAAGCTAATATTGGTGGTTGCGCTGTCGGGCGTGTTTTTGGTTCTGGCGGCGGGCCGGTAGCGGTTGCAGTAGCTTTTGTGGCACAGGTAGCTGCCGCCTTTCATGACGCGCTCGCGGCCTTCCGGGGGGCCCACCGGGTTCACGGCGGTGGCGGTCATGTGCCAAGTGGGATGGAACCAGTCCTCACACCACTCCCAGGCGTTTCCGGTTACCGAGAGCAGGCCGTAGCCGTTGGTGGGGAAAGCGTCGACGGGGCCGGGGGCCGTGAATCCGTCGTCGCCGAGATCGATTTTGGGGAATTCCCCCTGCCAGATATTGCAGAGATGTTGCCCGTTGGGGGTTAGCTCGTCGCCCCACGGGTACTTTTTCTGCACGAGGCCGCCGCGGGCAGCATACTCCCATTCAGCCTCGCGGGGCAACCGTTTGCCGGCCCAATCGCAGTAAGCCTGGGCGTCGTGCCAGGACATATGGACGACGGGGTGATGGGGACGTTCGCGGACGGCGGTATCGGGTCCTTCGGGGTGCTTCCAGTCGGCCCCGGGGACCTTGCACCACCACTCGTGACCGAGGACCGTATCTTCGACAATGCGGCGATATTTTTCCTCCGGGATATGGCCGGCGAAGACGAAGCCCCAGCCGAAGCGCTCGCTTTCGGTTTGGTAGCCGGTGGCTCGGACGAATTCACTGTATTCGGCGTTGGTGACCGGAGCGGTGTCCATGTAGACGGGGTCGAGGTGGATCTCGCGGATCGGCCCTTCGCCGTCGGCCGGGAAGCCTTCGGCGTCTTCGGCTCCCATGAGAAAGCGGCCGCCATCCAGCTTCGTCATCGTGCTGGTGGAACCGGCGCGAACGATGAGGCGTTCTTCGGCCATGCGGCGCGACAGGGCGGCCTGTTGCTCGCGTTGGCGGCTGGGGATGCAGCAGGGGTTCACCCCTCCGAAGACGCGGAACGGATCGCTCATACGGCTGGTTGCTTGGCGGTTTTGATTACCGCTTTCTCCTTGAGGGCGTCGACGAAGGCTTCGAGGGCCTGCTCCCGGATGCCAGCCTGCATGGCGCCTTCGATCTCTTCGCGAACATCGTTGAAGGGACGGACGCCCGCGGGGCGACGGTCGTGGAGAAGGGCGATGTGAAAGCCGAAGACGGAGCGGAAGACCGGGCTGAGTTGGCCGGGGGCCAGGGGCAGGACGGCTGTTTCAAACTCTTCGACCATTTCGCCGAGGGGGAACCAGCCGAGGCTGCCGCCCTGGCCGGCGCAATCGGAGTGGCGATCGGCAATTTCGGCGAAGGCGCCTCCGCCGGCGAGTTCGGCTTCCGCGACAGCGATGGCGGCTCGGGCGGTCTCTTCGTCGACGGTGTCGTTGACGTTCTTGACGATGTGGGAGGCGTGGAGCATCGGCGGGACGGCGAAGCGGTCCCCGTTGGCCTTGTAGAAGTCGAGGAGCTCCTGCTTCTTTGGCTTGGGGGCTTTTTCGCCGACGTCCTGAACGAGGCGTTCGAGCTGGATCTGGGTGCGGAGATCGGCTCGGATGGCTTCGTGGTCGACTCCGGCGCGGGTGGTGCCGGGCTCGATGTCGTCCGGGTCGCCGGGGGGTGGGACGAGGGCGGTCAGCCGCTCGTCGAGCTCTTCGTCGGAGATGGCGGGAGCGCGGCGGGCGGCTTCCTGGCGCAGGAGGACGCGTTCAATGACGTTCTCCTTGCACCAATCTTTCAACTGGATCTCTCGTGCGATGGGCTCCATGTCGGCCATCATCGCTTCGTAATGCGGACGTAGGGAAGCCATCTCCTCGCGGATCAATGCTTCGTCGACGTATTCCTCGTTAATCAGTAGGCCCATAATGCTCCTGTTATCCTATCGCGGATGACCAGAACTCAGTGACCCAAAAGAAAAACGACCGCAGCAGAGCTGCGGCCGTTTCTCGGAGGGTCAAATGAAAACTAGGACTGACGACGACGACGGGCGAAGGCCAGAGCAGCCAGACCCGAAGCAAAGAGAGCGTAGGTGCTCGGTTCGGGGATTCCGGCTACGGCGGCAGGGGCAAAGCCCGTGGTAACAACATTCCCAAGGGTCACGACGCTAGCCGCGACGACGGGGACCGGAAGCGTAGCGATAGAGGCGGCGGCAATATTCCGCTGACTGGTTAGAAGCTGCTGCGGAGTCTGCCCGGGTCCGAGAGCAGGAGGAACGATGGCGTTGCTGTATCCGCGGTAGTAGAGCTCGTTGACAAGCGTGGTATTCACTTGGCCGCCCTCGTAGAAAATGTCGTCACCTCCCCCGAGTACGCCGTTCGGGCCGTACGAGAGGCCATTAATGGTCGTACCGTCGTAGGTGTCGCCGACCGTATTGAACGGGATGACCGCGTTATTGTAGAAATTGTCATAATACACGAAGCTAGAAAGCGAAAATTGGTCCGTACTCTTCACTACCACGCCAAAGTAAAGCCGGTTCCCGAACTCGCCCGCAATCGCGCCGGGCGCAAGGCCGAGCCAACTGTTGAACTGACCTGTCGTGTCAATGAACTGCGACGGATCGGCGGTTCCAACCAACCGATTGTAGGTGGAGGCACCGCTTCCGTTGCCGGTAAACGTGTTCACGCCGGTCGTGCCGTTTTGCAGCCCAATCAAGGCGTTAATCCCGTAATGAAGGTCGTTGGGGCTGCCAATTCCCGGGCCGATCGATTGAACGATGGTAATGACCGGGGCAGCAAAGCTCAACCCAGCCACAATAAACAATAGCGAAACTGTTTTCCTCACGATATTATGGTCCTCTCTTCCGACGTATTTCGTTTGTTTTACGTAGGCGGTGGGCCGCCTTACACTGGTCCAACCTTACGTCTGCTATACAGTACAATGCCTAGAACTAAAGGTCAATAGTTACAAACGACTGTACCGGTATTTTTACCTTAGAATGGACCCTCGGAGTACTGGTACTAGAAGATTCCGAGCCATTTTCGCCGTTTTTCCGGCGGATCGAGGGGGCCTGCCTCGATTTTGTAACCATCAATGACCGCTTGCGGGTGGCTTTTGAGCAGTGCCTCGGCGTATTCGGGCCCGTACTTGTCAGACACTAGTTTCCAGGTAAGGTCTAAACGGGGCGTTCGGCGCTGGACGTCGTGCGCGTCGCTGGCCAGAAAATGGACCCAGCCCTTTTCCATCAAGAGTTCGGCGAACTTTTTGGCTTCGGAGCCGAAGAAGCCTTGGAGGGACTGCCCGGTCACCTGCAGATACGCCCCCTGGCTCACCCATTCGCCCAGACGCTCCGGCTTTTGGCGCAGCAGCCAGTTGCGTTCGGGATGGGTGATGATTACGCGCATGCCGGCATTTTCGAGCTGGACGAAGATTTGCTCGGTGTTCGGGAAGATCATCAATTCGCTGAACTCGACGAGGAGCCAGCCGAGACCGTTGATTGTGTACTTGGCGGGATGGAGGAGCGCGTCCTGAATGTTGTCGAGCTTCAAGTGGAAGTCGCAGCCGGTGTGGATCCGAATGGTATCCCCGAGCCGGGCTTGGAGTTCGGCGCGGCGGGCGGCGATCAGGTCGGGTTGAAACTCGTATTCCAGATCGGCGTGGGGCGATCCGACGATATCGGTGGTGCCGTGGGCCGCGGCCAACCGCAGCATCGCCTCACTCTGCTCCACCGTCCGAGCGCCGTCGTCCATCCCCCACAAAACATGACTATGAATATCAACCATTCTGGCTAGGCTTCCATCCCGCGAGTGGCCGGGTTGAACCGCACACGGACGCCCTTGCGGAGTGACTCCATCGCCATGCAGAGCGCGATGTTGGTGGCCTGTCCGGCCTCGACGGGCGCGTTGGGCTGCTGGCGGGTTTTGATACACGCGAGAAAATTTCGAATATGGGCGCGGGTGGCCGGGCCGAAACTGCCGGGCAACTTCTTTTCTACCGTCGGCTTCAACTCGATCGCCTTGGGGTCCTCGCGATACAGGCTGTAGCCCTCGCGACCGAGGTCGAACCGCGCTTTTGAGCCGTGGAATTGGGCCATCTGGTCGTTCACCGGCGCATAGCGCATGGCTTTGTAACCGACCGTAAACACCGCGAAGTAGTTTTCGGGGTATTCGAGGCAGATGGTGGTGGTTTCGGGGATTTCGACCCCCTGCAAATTTGCCTTGCCTCCGGCCGTGGTGACGGCCGAGGGATACTGCGAGCCCATAAACCAGTGGAAGACGTCGATCATGTGGGCGGCCTGACCGACCATCAACCCGCCCGAATAATCCCAGTAGTAATACCAATTGAAGAACCGCTTGGCTTCTTCCGGGTGCGCCGGGGAGCTGCCCTGCCACTGCTTCCAATCCAGTTTCCCGGTCAGCGGTTCGTTTCGAATGGAGGCTTGGTGGTTGTACCACCAGGAGTTGATCAGGCGAATGTCGCCCAGGTCGCCGCCCTTCATTTGCTGATGGGCTTCCTGGAACAGTTCGGAGCTGCGGCGCTGCATTCCGACCTGGACGATCCGCTTGGTTTCGCGGACGGCGGCGATGATTCGCTCGCCCTCGGCGATCGAATGGGCGAGCGGCTTTTCGACGTAGACATCCTTACCGGCTTGGACGGCGTCGATCACCATTTGGGCATGCCAATGGTCCGGGGTGGCGACGACGACCACGGGAATGGACTTGTCTTCGAGCAGCTTCC
>JBBRIO010000054.1:0-14874 GCA_038220855.1 Bryobacterales bacterium
TCGTCATCCCTCCGTTCGCCAAAGCCCACCCGGTCACAGCCGAGTTTACCGTCCAAACCGAAGTCCGGATTCTCGCCGTCACTCCGCACATGCACCTGCGAGGCCGCTCCCTCCGCGTCCTCGCCGGCGATACTTTGATCCTCGACCTACCCCGTTACCGCTTCGACTGGCAACTCCGGCATACACTTCCCAAACCCCTCACCCTCGCCCGCGGGGAAACCATCCGCGTCGAAGCCACTTTCGACAACTCCCGCAACAACCCCCGCAATCCCGACCCCTCCGCCTCCGTCCGCTGGGGGGAACAAAGCTGGCAGGAAATGCTCGTCGCCTTTGTTGACGTCGCAATTCCCGCCGCTTGGCCGCCTGAGGAGATCTACCGCCCCAAGCGCTTTTGAGGAAATCGCGTACAACGGACTCGCTCCGGCACGGCAGGATGGGCGAATTCCTCGCCCGTTGGTGCCGTGCCTTTGCGGCCTGTGCGCTTTTAACTAGACCGCCAAAAACTTAACCCATACCGGCACCGGCGCTTCCACCGTCGAACCGACCGGGGTCAACTTGCCGGTCGCGGCGTCAATCCGGAATACCACCAGCGAATCCAAGTCCTGGCAACTCCGGCAAACCGTTCCCAAACCCCTCACCCTCGCCCGCGGGGAAACCATGGGCGTCGAAGCCACTTTCGACAACTCGCGCAACAACCCGCCCAAATCCCGACCCCTCCGCCTCCGTCCGCTGGGGGGAACAAAGCTGGCAGGAAATGCTCGTCGCCTTTGTTGACGTCGCATTTCCCGCCGCTTGGCCACCTGAGGAGATTTACCGCCCCAAGCGCTTTTGACTAGATCGCCAAAAACTTCACGCATACCGGCACCGGCGCTTCCACCGGCGAACCGACCGGAGTCAACTTGCCGGTCGCTGCGTCAATCCGGAATACCACCAGCGAATCGGAATCCTGGTTGGCGGCGACCAGGAACTGGCCCGTCGGGTCAATGTTGAAATTCCGCGGCACCTTGCCCTGCGTCGACTCGTTGCCAATCCGCGCCACCCGACCCGTCGAACCGTCGATCGAGAAGATCGCGATCGAGTCATGCCCCCGGTTCGACCCGTAAACGAACCGGCCGTTCGGATGCACCACCGTCTCGGCCGTACTCAATCCCGGAGCCGCCGGAATCGGCATCGTCGGCTCAGTATTGATCTCCGTCAGTTTTCCGGCCGTTCCGTCCCAGTTCAGCGCCGTCAGCGTGCAGTTGATCTCATTGATAACGAACGCCCACTTCGCATTCGGATGGAATGCAAAATGCCGCGGACCGCTCGCCGGAGCACCGACAAACTCGCCGTGCGGCGTCATCGCTCCGGTTTTCGCATCGAACTTATAGATCAAAACCCGGTCTTTTCCGAGATCCGCCACGACCACGTGCCGGTTGGCCTTATCGAGATTCACCGAATGCGCGTGCGGTCCGGCCTGCCGTGGCTTCAACGGCCCGAACGGCTCGACGTGCTGATGAAACGCAGTTCGCTTGCCGATCTTGCCATCCGCGTCCAGCGCGAACGCCGCCGCGCTGCCGCTGTTGTAGTTCGCGCAAAGAACGAACCGGCCGTTGTCGCTCACCTTCAGGTGGCAAGGCCCACTGCCCGCGCTGCCCACTTGGTTCAGCAAAGTCAGTTTGCCGGTCCCCCGGTCGATCGAGTACGAATTGACCGAACCTACCTTCTCGCCCTTGAACTCCGACAACTCTCCCACCGAATACATCAGGTTGGCCTTCGGATGCAGAGCTAAAAACGACGGATTCTCCGTCTCCGCCGCCACTCCCATCGGCTTGAGCGCACCGGTCGCGAGGTCCATCTCAAATTGATAGATACCCTTGCTCGCCTTCCGCGTATACGTCCCTACGTATACCCGCAGCTTCTTCGGCGTCTTCGCCAACAGAGGCGTCGCCAACATCGTCAACCCAAAATCTCTACGTCTCACAGATCTCTCCTTAAAACATGCGCTCTTGTCGGCGCAACGTTCCGAAACTGCCAATGTTGGCTACGGCAAACGATACCAAATATTGGTTCTCGTTGCGCGTGCCGAAACTGAGCCGCCGATACTGGAAGCTCAAACCGCAGCAATCGGAGTTGTACGTCACCTCCGTCGTCGCGAATTGCATCTTCGCTAAGCGGAAGTCGTAGACACCCGTATAGCCAGCGCTCCACCCTTGGCGCCCTGGCGCGCCAAGCCCTCCCCTGAGTAAAAGTTGGTTCGCGTTCGGACTCACCCGCGGCGTTCCTCGCACTTGGTTATGGCCAAAGCCCAGAAACACTTGTTTCACCCGGGCGTCAGAGATAAAAGAGGAGTTCGTTATCCGGCTATAAAGCGGATCCCAGTCGGTTCGCCACTCTACGGAAGCCGTCGAAATCGGCGTCATGCGCAGCACCGAAATCACCGGCGAATAGTTCCGGGCTCGGTCGATAAAGCTGTATCCAGTCAACGATGTCGACGAAAGAAACACGTTTCGAGCACCGTCTACGACAGCGCCGCCGAACGTCGGGTCGAAGTAGCGCCGCTGCATCACCTGCCAGCTCAGGACTTCTTGCACCTGTCCATCCCGCTTGGCGTACAAACGGTTGGTTAGCGAAACCTCGGCTTCTGTCGTCGAGTTTAGAATATCGGTTTCGTCGAATCGAATGATCTCGCGGAAATCGCGAACGCCTGAGACGTGCCGAAACCGTAAAGCTGGTTCAATTACATGTTTAACTTCCGACCCTAACCACTTGGGCCCCTTGAAGATCTTTTCGAGCGTCGGCATCGTCAACTCGGCCGCGATGTCATGTGCCTGCCGAGTCAACGTTCGCGTCGCGGCTGCGCCAGTGCCCAGATCCTTCCTATCGCCGTAGTGCGTTCCATGAAAGGCGTAGGAAGGCGAGAAGCTAAATCCCTTCCACTGCAAGGCTGCCATGACGCGAGGCGCGACGTTCAGCCGGTCCGTAAACTGCCGCGTGATGAACCCGGGCTCGCGCCGCTTCAGAAACCCCGCGCTCGAATCGAATGAAAACCAAACCGGAACCACTTTCCCAAAAATTCTGCGCTCCCGCGAATGGAAGCTGGCCTCGGGAGTCTTTCGAATCACTACTTGATCGTCCGGCAAAATACTCTGAAAAAACTGATGGCGCGAGAACTCGAGCCCGAAGGTGTAGGTGTCCCAACTCTTCTTTACATGCCCATCGGAGTTCACGGCGGAGAAGATTGCCTCATTAAAGCTTTGTGTGAAGGCTTGCCGGAAAAGAAATGAAGACAAATAGTTTATGTTCGCGACGCCGTCCCAGCCACGCCCTAACGACGACCGCCCAGACCCGTTGACCAGGAACCCGCCTTCCTTAATCCGCGCCCCACTGTCCGTCAGTCGCCCCCGATCATTCACCCCATATAGATAGAAATTGAAATCGGTCCCCACACGAGGCTTGCCCCGGAAATTGACCTCATGGGCGAAACCGCGTTGAGTGAACAACTGTCCCCGATACATCGCATCGTAGCTGCGATTGATTGCCCAGTAGTAGCCGCCGCCGAGCATGAAGCCACGACGGGTGCTGTTCCCAATGTTGGGAGTGAGGAAACCACTCTTACGCGGCTGTTCTTCAAGGGACTTATAGAACATTGGAGCGTAGAAAATCGGAAGGCGCCGCACCTTGAAAACCGCGCGGTAGGCGATCGCCCGGTCACCCGGAATGATGTCAAACTTCGGACCCGTCAATCGCCACCATGGTTTTGGTAGAACGCAGTTGGTAATGAAGCCGTCGTACAGGATAAAGCGAGTCTTTATCTTTTCAGCCCAACGACCTTGAAAATTAAAGGGGTTCTGCGAAATTAGCAGACCAGGCCGATATTCGATCTTGCCCTGCGCGTTACCCTTAACTTCAAAAAACATCCCTGACTCCGTCTTCAGGTTGTACTTCACCTTCTCCGAGCGCATCTCCTCCGAACTCGTGTAGTTTTTGTAGTAGACGCTCCCTCGGGCGTCCACATCCCCAGTCACTTCGTTGTAGTCTATCTCGTCCGCCTTCAGCAGAACCTCCGAGGTTTCTACCTCGGCTGCCCCCCGCAAATGGTAAACCTGGCCCTCGACTTCCTGACGGACGCCCCGGACCAGCACCTCGTCTTCGGCTGGTGCGTTCTGTCGATTTTGCTTCACAGGAGAAGGGCTAACCCTTGCAGAAACTGGAGTTACGGTCGGAAGTCGACGGATCTGTCCTGGCTGGGCTAATAAAATTTCGCTCGACAGGCTAAGGATTATTACCGAGACGGCCGATAGACCGAAAGTGGAGTAAGGGAGTAGGCGAAAGCCTGAACAAAAGTCTATGAAAACGTTCGGAATAGTGCTAAGGTGTCTGAGGGGATAGGTACTAGAACCTTCGTTCTTTTCTCTATCCGCCAGTCGCCCGTCGGTCCGCATTTGATTAGGCTTCGTCAAACCTGCAACCCTAGCACGTCCACTTTCAGAGAGGCAATACGCTAAAGGTCAATTATGAACTGCCCTCATTGCAACGTTTCAATTCATGAAGATGAGCATCGATGTTCCAACTGCGGTCGCCGCCTCGGCCACAGTCCCGGTCCGCTCCTAGCCGCCCGCTCTGGTGCCGCTGTTCGCAGCGCTGCTGCTTATAAGCTTGAGACCGTGGCGGCGACCTACGCCGAACTGGCTCCCGGCCCTCGCCTCGAATCCTCGAACCCTGCTGCCATCTCTTCAGCGCCCCGCCACATGAGTCCCATGCAAAGCTCTTTGTTTGCCCTTAAAGAAGCGCACAAAGTGATGTCGATCGACGGAACGACAGAAATTGCCGAGCCCCGTCGCCGCGCCCGGAAGGCTGCCCCAAAATCGTCTTATCTGCCCTACCAAGGAGTGCTCGAATTCGTCCCCGCAAACGTCCCAGCACCCCGGACGCTGCCTACTTCGGTGGAGGCGGTGATTTATTGCGATTATCCCGTTGCGACCCGGATGCACCGGGTACTCGCTGGTTTGTTCGATCTTGCCCTCGTCGTCGGCTGCATGCTTTTATTCCTCGGCGTTCTCTTTTTCAGCTGCGAAGAGCTTCCTTGGGCCACCCTGGATTTGAACTCGATGATCGCGATCGGCGTTGCCACCGGCCTGCTTGGCTTTTTGTATGAAGCTTATTGGATTGTTGCTGGCGTTCCCTCCCCCGGCATGGAGTGGGCGGGCCTTCGCCTCGTACACTTCGATGGTCATGAACCTTCGGCCTCGGACAACGGTAAACGAATCCTCGGTGGCATCATTAGCGTTCTGGCGGCGTTCATCG
Organism: Bryobacterales bacterium; assembly: GCA_038220855.1. Lineage (GTDB taxonomy): Bacteria > Acidobacteriota > Terriglobia > Bryobacterales > Bryobacteraceae. The sequence continues at coordinate 5,287 of JBBRIO010000054.1, forward strand.
GGTTGGCTTGGGCTTTCGTCGATGAAGAATGCCTCACCTGGCAGGATCACATCTCTCGCACCTTCCCCACTCCGGTTCGCGCCCAATACGGCGTTCGCCAATAATCGGCTTACACTAGGTTTATGGCCATTGTCTTCGACGAAACGAACCTGCTTGCGCGTATGGTTGGCGAGGCAGACGGAATTACCCCCTCAGAATTAGCGGATGCGACGCCGCTCGCGGTAAAAGCCCTGGCGGGTGTGAAGGAACTTTCCACCTCGGGCGTAATCGGCTTCCCTGATCTTCCCCAGCATACGGTTCTTGCCAAAGAGATTCAGGTCTACGCTTCGGCGCTCAAAGGCACCTATGATACCGTTTGCTTGGTCGGCATCGGAGGGAGCGCACTCGGTGCGTGGGCACTTGACTGTGCAGCACGCGGACCTCATCCCGTGCAGGGAGAGTATTCCGCCTCCAAGCCCCGCCTCGTGATTCTCGACAACGTCGATCCCGAATTCGTCCAACTCGCGCTCCTATCGATGAAGCCGAAGAAGACGCTCGTGGTCGTCATCGCCAAAAGCGGGGCCACTGCTGAAACCGTCGCTACTTTCCTCATCGTTCGCTCCTGGCTCATTGCCGGCGCTGGAGCGAAGCTGGCCAAATCCCGCATCGTTGTCGTAACGAGCGAAGGCCGCGGAGATCTGAAGGTAATGGCGACCGCCGAAGGCTATCGGACTTTCCACCTGCCCGAAAACGTAGGCGGGAGATTCAGTGTTCTTTCGGCCGTGGGGCTCGTCCCGGCGGCGCTCATCGGCATTGATATTCTCGCGCTTCTGCGTGGTGCTGCGAAGATGACGGCCCTGGCCTGGAAACCGGAACTGAGCGACAACACCCCCCTTCGCGCCGCACTCCTCCACTACTTGGCTCTGACCAAGAAAGGCAAGACGATTCAGGTCGCCTTCCCCTACGCGAACCGCCTCTGGGGAACCGCGTTCTGGTTCCGCCAGCTCTGGGCTGAGTCGCTCGGAAAGGCCAAAAACCGAGCTGGTAAGACTGTCCACGTCGGCCAGACACCTATCGCCGCTCTGGGAACGACCGACCAGCATTCGCAGGTCCAGCTTTACATGGAGGGCCCCAAGGACAAGCTGTTCTCTTTCTGGACGGTGAAGAAACCGTCCGATCCGGGCAAGATCCCCTCGGAGAAAACCGGCTTCGAAGGTTTCGACTACCTCACCGGCCAATCCCTCGCCAAGCTTCTCGATGTCGAATGCAAGTCAACCCAGGCCGCACTGACAGAGAACCAACGACCGAACTGCGTCTTCACTCTCGACAAAATGGACACCGAGCATCTCGGAATGTTTTTCCAACTCCTTGAATTCGAGACAGCCTTCGTCGGCGAAATGCTCAACATCAATGCCTTCGATCAGGAAGGCGTCGAGCTGGGAAAGAAGTTCACGTTCGGTCTCATGGGCCGGAAAGGATTCACCGATTTCAAGCAGCGGTACACCGACTACGAAACTCGTAGTTAGGGCTAGTCGGTCGTCCCATGCCCTTCGCCCCCATCCCTGAGGCGCTCGCCGATTTCCGATCCGGCCGCATGCTTATCGTCGTCGACGACGAAGATCGCGAGAACGAAGGCGATCTCACTCTCGCCGCCGAACACATCACACCCGAAGCCATCAACTTCATGGCTGTCCATGGGCGAGGCCTCATCTGCCTCGCTCTCAGCCCGGATAAGTGTGACGCCCTCGACCTGCCGCCCATGGCGGCTGCCAACACCTCCCGTTTTGGCACCGCCTTTACGGTCTCCGTCGAGGCGGCCCAGGGGGTCACCACCGGTATTTCCGCTGCTGACCGCGCTCACACGATTCGCGTCGCTATCCGACCAGACTCCAGACCCGCCGACCTCGCCCGCCCCGGTCACATCTTCCCCCTCCGCGCCCGTCCAGGCGGTGTACTCGCCCGGGCTGGACAGACAGAAGCGGCCGTCGATCTCGCGATCCTGTCCGGCCTTCAACCGGGCGGCGTAATCTGCGAAATCATGAACGAAGACGGCACCATGTCTCGTCTTCCCCAACTCACTGAGTTCGCCCAGAAGTTCAACATAAGGGTTATCTCGGTCGCTGATCTAATCCGCCACCGTCTCCAAAACGAACGGTTCATGGAGCGGACCGCCTCGGGCATTCTCCAGACCCGGCACGGCCAGTTCACGACCTTCGCCTACACCTCCACCCTCGGCGCCGGTCGTCACACCGCCCTCGTCCTCGGTGACGTCGCAAGTCAGCCGAACCCCCTCGTCCGGGTTCATGCTCACTGTGCTTACGGCAACCTGTTTCAGTCAACTACTTGTGACTGCGCCCACATTGTCGATCAGTCTCTCGCTATGATCCAAGCCGAAGGCAGCGGCGTTCTCGTGTACTTACACCAAACCACGGCCGGCTATCGGCAAGTCGACGGTGCCATCCTTCCGCACTCTCGGGACCCCCTCACCCACTCCACCGCCGACGGGGCCACCGTGATTCAACACGAGGCCGGTCTCGGCGCGCAGATACTCGCCGACTTAGGTCTCCATCGAATCCGACTTCTCACCAATCACCCCCGGAGAGTCGTCGGACTCGAAGGCTTCGGAATCGAGATCAGCGCCCAAGTCCCAATCCCCTGAGCCCTCACCCCACCACCCCCACCGCCAACGCTCTGCCGACTCCTGCCTCCACGGTGCCGTGGCGGAAAGCAGCCCGCATGAAAGGCGGGGGGGACTAGACCCGGCGCATTGAACTAAATCACCGCCTCGATCACTCGGGGCCCCCGATCCCGCATCGCCGCTCCGAACTCGCGGACGAACTCCCCCGCCGTCTCCACCCGCACCGCCGCCACCCCCATACCTCTCGCCACATGCACAAAATCCAGCTCCGGACGTCCGATATCCACCATCGCCTCCGACTGCGCCCCGTAGCCGTGAGCCCCCGTCCGCCGCATCTCGATATCTAAAATCCTATATCGCCGGTTCGCGAAAATTACCGTCACCACGTCCAGCCCCTCGCGCGCCATCGTCCACCAACTCTGCGGCGTATACATCGCGCTACCGTCCCCTTCCAACACCACCACCTTTCGCCCCGGGCACGCCACCGCCGCCCCGACGCCCACCGGCATCCCCTGCCCAATCGACCCACCCGTCACCGGCAAGTAATCGAACCACGCCGCCCTCGGCAACGCGGCCAATACAGGCGGCCCTGACGAAACCATCTCGTCCGAAACTATCGCCCCTGCCGGCAACAACGCCGCCACGGCCTGTCCGATCGCCTCTAGCGTCAATGGTCCGTCCTCCGGCACCGAAGCAGCTTCCGGCTCCGCCCATCCCGCCGGACCGAGTCCCAAAGACGCCACTAGCGCCTCTAACGCCGCCGTCCCGTCCTCCTCAATTCCCGCCAACTCGTGTACCCGGCAATCCGCTGGCACCAAGTAACTCGCCTCATCGGGATATCCAAAAAACGTCACCGGAGCCTTCGCTTCGACCAGCACCAAATCGGTCAACCCGGTCAACTGCGCCTGGGCCGGCCCCGGGAAATACTCCATCCGCCTCGGCTGATAGCGGCCCCGTCCCGCCTCCACCCGCGCCGCGTTCCGATCAATCAACACCCGCCAACCCGCCGCGCCTAACCGCGCCGCCAGCGCCAAACCGCGGCCACGCACCGTGCTCCCACCCAACAGAACGCCCCAGTTCCCTGCCCCCTGTCCAAGGTCCCCAACCGCCGGTACGCGAGGCCGTTCCACAATAGGAATTATGCCCACCGCCCCCGACTCGGACCACGAATAGTCCGCCGCCACGATTAGATGCGCAATCCGCCCCGGATACCGCCGCGCGGCGGCCATCACCCGAGCCGCCGTCTCTCCCATCTCCGCCGCCGATCCGAGCCGAAAAACCTCTTCCGACACCGTCCGGGCGAACGCTTCGATATCAGACGTGAGCGGCGCGTCAAACGCCAAATGCTTCGTCGAATGCTCCCCCACCAGACTCACAATCGGGCTCCGCGCCTTCCGGGCGTTGTGGAAGTTCGCCAGCCCATTCGCCAAACCGGGTCCTAAATGCAGCAGCGTCGCCGCCGGCTTGCCCAGCATCCTGGCATAGCCGTCCGCCGCCCCGGAACAGACCCCTTCGAACAGACACAGCACCCCCCGCATCTCCGGCACCCGGTCGAGTGCCGCCACAAAATGCATCTCCGACGTTCCGGGGTTCATGAAGCAGACCTCAACGCCCCCAGTGACCAGGGTCCGTAACAAACACTCAGCGCCCGTCATCGACTTACAGCTTCACCTTACCCGTCGCCGGATCCCACGACGCGCGAGACTTATGCCGGTAGGCCAAGTTACAAAGGTGCGCCGCGGCGGCCGCGTAGTGCCCCTCTTCGGCGTTCTCCCGGCTCGGCTTGTTATTCAAAATCGAGTCAATAAACCACCAGTTATGGCTGGGCCCTTTCTCCACCGGAACATCCTTCGCCTCCGGTCGCGGCTGACGTGCCTCGCCCGCAAACTGCGCCAAATACTCCTCCCGCAGCTTCTTCGGGAAATTGATACTTCCGTATAACTGCGCCTTGCCGCCCTTGGCCTCCGGCGTCAAGGTCAGTCGATTGAACTCCACCAGCAGCGTCGCCTCATCCCCGTAGATGTAGATCCCCCGCGGCGCTTGACCGTTCGCCTGGTTCACATACACATCCACTAAGAACCCTTCGGCGTATTCCACCAGCGAGTTCATAACATCCGGCACCGTCCGCCCATCTTTCCACTTATAGATTCCGCCCTGCGAAACGGCTGATATCGGCGCCTTTACCCCCATAATCTCGTGCATCTGCGTAAACTGGTGCACGAATAAATCCGCCGCCACCCCGCCGGAGTAATCCCAAAACCGCCGCCATTGAAACACGATCTTCGGGTCAAACGCCCGCTTCTTGGTCCGGCCCTGCCAAGTCGCCCAGTCAATCGTCTTCTCCGTCGCATCCGACGGCACCGGATACTGCCACGCTCCTTCGGCCGAATTCCGATGATTCGCCATCCGGATCATGTTCACTCTCCCCAGCGCCCCACTAGCCACCAACTCTTTCGCTTTCGCCGTTAGCGCCGACGTCTTCGCCTGGCTGCCGACCTGCAACACTTTCCCGCTCCGCTTCGCCGCCGCCACCATGCGCGGCCCCTCGGCAATCGACCACGTCATCGGCTTCTCTACGTATACATGCTTCCCCGCCGAAAGCGCGTCCAACACAATCTTCTCGTGCCAGTGGTCCGGCGTCGCAATCACCACGCCATGCACGTCTTTGTTATCGAGCACCGCCCGATAATCCTTTCCCGTCCAAATTCCTTCGCCCAACTGCTCCTTCGCCCGTTGGCGGCAACCGTCATAGAGGTCCGCCACCGCGATCCCCTTTGCCCCCGGCACCTCGGCGAATTCGTCGATTAACTGCTTCCCCCGCACCCCGCTGCCAATGTAGCCAAGGTTGACGGGGTCCTTGCTCCCCTGTCCAAACAAAGTCGCCGCCGGAGAAAGCGAATAGACCACCGAAGCGGCCGAAAGAAAGGTACGTCGAGTTGTAGCCATACCCTAATAGCCTAACGCTTGCTGTATCCTTTGGGTAAGTGATCGCCCGCCGCCTGCCGTTCCTTCTCATTCCGGTCGCCGCCGCCGCCGGCTGGTGGTGGTTCTCCCACCGTCCAGTCGCCCCGGTCGCTGTATATGGAGTCGTTGAATCCCGGCGCGTCGAAGTCGGCTCGAAGATCGGCGGCCGCGTCACCGAGGTCCTGGTTGAAGAAGGCTCGATCGTCGACCTGGAAGCTCCTCTCGTCCGCTTCGACTTTGCCGAACTCCGCGCCCGCCTTCGTCAGTCCGAAGCCCGCCTCGCCGAAGCCACCGCCCGCGCCGAACAGCTTGCCCGGGGCCTCCGTCCTGAAGAAATCGCGCAAACCGAAGCCGCCGCCGCCCAGTCCCGCGCCTCGCTCGCCGCCGCCAAATCTGGCCCTCGCCCCCAGGAAATTGCCCAAGCCCAAGCCGATCTCCGCGCGGCCGAAGCCGACCTCGCCACCGCCACCGCCACCGCCACCCGCCTCGCCTCCCTTTCCCAGTCCGGCGATATCTCCCGCCAATCGCTCGACGACGCCACCGGCCGCCGGGATACCCTCCGCGCCCGTACGGATGCCGCACGCCAACGCGTCGCCCTGCTCCAAGCCGGCACCCGCTCCGAAGATATCCAAGCCGCCCAGCAACGTGCTCTCCAGTCCGAAAAAGCAGCCGCCGTCGCTCGACTCGGCGCTCGCCCGGAAGAACTCGCTCAGGCCCGTGCCCGGGTTGAACAAGCCAACGCCGAAGTCGCCCAAATCTCGGTGCAACTCGCCGAAGTCGAAGTCCGTTCCCCCTCCCGCGCCCGCGTCGAAACCATCTCCGTACGCCCCGGTGACCTCGTTCCCGCCGGTCGGCCGATCGTCACCCTCCTCGAAGAATCCCAGACCTGGGTCCGAGCCTACGTTCCCGCCACTCTGCTCGCCTCCTGGCCTCTCGGGGCCAAAGTCGAGGTGCTGCTCGACAACTCCCCGCCCCTGGCTGGCCTCGTGCAACAGATCGCCGCCCAAGCCGAATTTCTCCCCCGCAATGTCCAAACGCGCGACGACCGTTCGCATCAGGTTTTCGCAGTAAAAATTCGCGTGCCGAACGCGTCCCTCCGCTCCGGCATGGCTGCCGAAATTCGTCTCGCCCCCTAGCCATGACGGTCATCGAAACCAAGGACCTGACCATCCGCTTCGGCGACTTCACCGCCGTCGATCATGTTTCGATGTCCATCGAACGCGGCGAAGTCTTCGGCCTTCTTGGCCCGAACGGGTCGGGTAAGACGACGATCATTAAGGCCCTCTGCGGCCTCGTCAAAATCTCCGCAGGCTCAGGGAACCTCCTCGGCCTCGACGTCCGCCAGCGCGCCGCCGAAATACGCCAGCGCATCGGCTACATGTCCCAGCGTTTCGGCCTCTACGAAGACCTTACCGTCCGCGAAAATATCGAATTCTACTCCGGCGTCTATGGCCTGTCCCCCGAACGCCACGCCCGCCGCTTCGCCGACGTCGTCGCCCTCACGACGATCACCCCTTACCTTGATCGCCGGGCCGGCCAACTTTCCGGCGGCTGGAAACAGCGGCTCGCCCTAGCCTGCGCCATCATCCACTCCCCGGAAGTCGTCTTCCTTGATGAACCCACCGCCGGCATTGACCCCGTCGCCCGCCGCGCCCTCTGGGACCTCGTCTTCCTCCTCTCCGGCCAAGGCGTTACCTTTCTCGTAACCACGCACTATATGGACGAAGCGGAACGCTGCGGACGGGTCGGCTATCTCTATAACTCCAGGTTAGTCGCGCTAGGTACGGTCGACGAACTCAAGCGACTCCCCGCGGCGAATCCGCCCGGCACGGCCCGTTTCGAAATCACCTGCCCCAATGTCATGGAGGTCCTCGCCGCCGTCCGGCTTCTCCCCTACGTTCACGAAGCCACCATCTTCGGCCAGTCCATCCACGCGCTAGCCGACGTATCCGCCACCGCCGCCCTTGCCGCCGCCGTTAACGTTACTCCCCGCCTCATCGAACCCTCGCTCGAAGACGTCTTCGTCACCCTCACTAATCAAATCCGGAACACCGTATGAACCCTTTTTCCGGCATGATTCCGATGATGAAGAAAGAGTTTCTTCACCTCCGTCGCGACCAGGGCACCGTCATCTTCGCCCTGTTGATTCCCGTCGTCCAACTCATCATCTTCGGCTTCGCGCTGAACATGAATGTCCGCCAGATTCCCACCGTCGTTTATGATCAAGCGCCCTCCCAGCGCAGCCGGGAACTCATCGAACGCTTCCGCGCCGCCGACACGTTTGCCATCCGCGGCCACGTAAGCTCCGACGATGAGCTCTACCGCGAAATCCGCCAAGGCCACGCTCAAGTCGCCTTGAAGATCCCCGCCGATTACGCCGACCGGATTCTCGAAGGCCGCGGAGCCACCGTCCAACTGCTCGTCGATGGCTCCGATTCCACCGTCTCCAGCGCCGCCCTCAACGTCTTCAGTTCGCTCATTTTGCTCGAAAACCAGCGTCTGTCCAACTCCGGCAAGCCCATCGTCGAAGCCCGTCCCGCGGTGCTCTTCAATCCCGCCACGCGGTCTCCCAACTTCTTCGTCCCCGGTCTGGTTGCCGTGCTGGTTCAGATCATGGTCATCCTTCTCGTCGCTCTCTCCGTCGTGCGCGAACGCGAACGCGGCACCCTGGACCAACTCACCGTTACCCCGGTTCAGCCGCTCGGCGTCATGGTCGGCAAAATGATTCCGTACGTGGCGCTCGGCTTCGCCGAAATCTGCTGGGTCCTGCTCATCATGCGCGTCGTCTTCGCCGTTCCCATCAACGGCAGTTTGGCCACGCTCCTCCTCATCGCCGTTCCCTTCCTCGTCGCCTCCTCCGGCATCGGGCTGCTCATTTCGACGAAGGCCCAATCCCAAGCCGAGGCCTTTCAACTGTCGTTCGGCACGATGCTCCCGTCCATCTTCCTGTCGGGCTATATCTTTCCCATCAACAACATGCCCACGCAGTTTCAATATGTGAGTAAGATCATCCCCACCACTTACTATATTGAGGTTACGCGCGGAGTCATTCTCCGCGGCGCGAGCCTATCCGAGCTCTGGGTCAACGGGGCCGTACTTACCCTCATGGCCGTGGTTACCGTAGCCCTCGCCGCCCGTCAATTTCAGCGCCAACTCAGCTGACCGGTACCGGCTTCAGCCAGTATACTCAAGAAGTCTACATGCACCCGCTCCTATCGCCGAACTCCCTCATCGCTCTCCTCGCCGCCGCCGGCATCACCGCCCACCTCGTCACCGGTTCCCCTTGGCCGCTCTGGACCGTCCTCGCCCTCGGCGGCGTTCCCCTTCTCTGGGAACTGCTCAAGAAACTCTTCGCCCTCGACTTCGGCTCCGACTTACTCGCTGGCATGTCGATTATTACGTCGATCTTACTCGAACAGTATCTCGTCGGCTCCATCGTGGTTCTCATGCTTTCCGGCGGCGCCGCCCTCGAAGACTACGCCATGCGGCGGGCCTCCGCCGTCCTGGCCGCCCTCGTCAAGCGCATGCCCCGCGTCGCCCACCGCCGCTCCGGACCCGACATCGTCGATATCCCCCTCGACCAAGTCGCCATCGGCGATGTCCTCGTCGTCCTCCCTCATGAGACTTGCCCCGTCGACGGCTCCGTCCTTGATGGACGAAGCACCATGGACGAATCCTTCCTCACCGGCGAACCCTTCCGCATTGGGAAGCTCCCCGGCGCGTCTGTTATCTCCGGAGCCATCAACGGCGACTCCGTCCTCGAAATCAAGGCCGCCAAACTTCCCGTCGATTCGCGCTACGCCCAGATCATGAAGGTCATGCAGCAAGCCGAGGAGTCCCGGCCCACCATGCGCCGCCTCGCCGACCGCCTCGGCAGTTGGTACACGCCCTTGGCCCTCGCTGTGGCCGGCCTTGGCTGGTTTCTCAGTGGCGACCCCAGCCGCTTCCTCGCGGTCCTTGTGATCGCCACCCCCTGCCCCCTCCTCATCGCCATCCCCGTCGCCATC
>JBBRIO010000055.1:0-14835 GCA_038220855.1 Bryobacterales bacterium
AATCGCGGAGGAGATGGCGGAGATAGGAAGTCGAGATGGGGGCGAGTTGAGCGGCAAGATCGGCGAACTGGCGGGGCTCAATGCGATCCGGGACGGGGTTTGAGAGCAACTGTTGGAGGAGCTGTTTTTTGCTGGCCACGGCGGTATTCGGCGACGGCGCGGTTGTGCGCGGCGGCGTCCTTGGAGAAGCGGTGACCGCCGGAGCCGTCGCCGCGGGCTACAAAGAAGAGGGCGTCGGTGGAAGCGGGATGGAGCGCGGCTTTGAGCGCAGCGGCGCCGGGGTTGGCGATGGGGCCGGGGGGCAGGCCGATGGTTTTGTAGGTGTTGTAGGGATGTTCGCGATCGAGATCGGAGCGGTAGATGGTGCCGCGCCAGACGCCGAGCAGGAGAGCGGCGTAGGCGGTGCTGGGGTCCGCGTCGAGCTTCATGCCGATTGCGAGTCGCTTGGCATATAGGCCGGCGACGAGGGGGCGCTCTTCGGGGATGGATGTTTCTTTTTCGACGAGAGACGCGAGGGTGACCGTTTCGAGGACCGGCGCTTTGGGTTGTAGCGCATTCCATTCGCGGCGGAAATGAGCGACCATTAGCGCGCAGAGAGCTTCGGCGGTGGTGGAGCGGGTGATGCGATAGGTGGAGGGGAACAGGAAGCCTTCGAGTGACGGGGCCGTGGGCGCGAGGTCCCGAATCAGCTTAGGATTGCGGGCGACTCTCAGGAAATCGGCTTCGGTGATGATTCCCTGCTCGCCGATGGCTTTAGCGATGTCGAAGAGGTTGTAGCCTTCGGGGATGCGGAGTTCGTAGTAGTTGACGTCGCCGCGGGCGATGCGATCGAAGACCTGCCAGGGGGAGGCGGGGTTGACGAAGCGATACTCGCCGGCTTGGAGTTTGCGGTTGGGTTGAAGGAGGCGGGCGAGGCTGATTTGCCAGCCGAACTTGACGACGCGTTGGGCGGCGAGTTGGTCGCCGATCGAGCGGGTGGAGGAGCCGCGATCAATTTCGGTATACACCTCTGGGGTATGGGCCAGACCGGGGATGAACAGGGACCCGATGAGGGCGGCGGCGACGAGGAGAACGAGCGGGACGAGCCAGCGGAGGCGCTTCATCCGAGAGCTCCGAGGTAGCTGTTGAGGATGAGTTCGGCGGCCATGCGGTCGACACTGCCGCGTTTGTCCTTGGAGCGGCCGGATTCGGCCAGGTAGCGGTTGGCTTCGATGGAGGACATGCGCTCGTCCCACATGAGAAACGGGACGCCGGATTCTTCCGCCAGGCGGAAGGCAAACGACCGTGCCTCGCGGGAGAGTTCGCTTTCCTGGCCGCTCATGTGGAGCGGCAGGCCGACGACGATTTGGCCGACGCCTTGATCGGCGATGAGGGTTTTGAGGGTCAGCATGTCGGTGCGGATATTGACGCGAGTGAGCGTCTCCTGGCCGTGAGCCATGATGCCGAGGGGGTCACTGAGAGCGACGCCAATCCGGCGGCGGCCATAATCGAGAGCCAAGATACGCATCTACATGTTAGATTAACGGATTATCGGGGTTTGTCCGTTGTCGATTCACGATCCCTCTACATTACCGATTCTGAAGGTGCGCAACACCGGGAGCGTGTTGTTCACGCTGGGGGTGGTGTGCGCGTTGCTCTACCTGGGGCGGCTGTTTATTGTGACCCTGCTGGTGGGTATTTTCATTGCTTTTATTTTGGATCCGGTGGTGCAGTTGTTCATGCGACTGCGGTTGCCCAGGGGGTTTGCGAGCTTTCTGGTTTGCAGTTTGGCGCTGCTGATGCTGTACTTGGCGGCGCTCCTGACGTACTCGCAGGTGCAGGGTTTGTGGGACGAGTTGCCGGCCTACACGAAGCGGGTGAACGACCTGAGCGATAAGGTGCTGATCGAGGTGGAGTCGGCTGAGAAGACGATCAACGACATGATGGCACCGAAACGGGTGCGGGAGATGGAGGCGCAGCGGCGGGAGCAGGAGAAGCAGTTGGCCGAGCAGAAGCTGCGGCGCCGACGGGCGACGGATCCGCCGATGGCGCCGTTGCTGCCGCCGGCGGTGCAGGAGGTACGGATCCGGCCGGAACGATCGCCGATTGTGGAGTACCTGTATTCGAACTGGCGGCAGTTCTATGACATTGCGTTGATGGTGTCGTTTGTACCGTTCCTCGTGTACTTTATGCTGGCTTGGCGGGACCATTTCGTCTACAACTTCCTACGGGTGTTTAGCGGGGAGTCGCGCGGCGTTGCGGCGGGGACCTTGGACGCGATTGCGCAGATGACGCGGGCTTACGTCGTGGGCAACTTCCTGTTGGGGCTGGTGCTGGCCCTGCTGAGCACGGGTTTTTTTTGGGTGGTCAAGGTGCCGTACTGGCTGCTGGTGGGGCCGCTGAGCGGGTTCCTGTCTTTGATCCCTTACATCGGGTTGCCGCTGGCGATTTTGCCGCCGTACTTTGCGGCGCTGACGATCTATGACAACCTGACGGCGTACATCGTGATTGGCACGACGGTGGCGTTTTTCCACCTGATGGCGCTGAACCTGCTCTACCCGAAGCTGGTGGGTTCGCGGGTGCACTTGAATCCGCTGGTGGTGACGGTGGCGTTGATGTTTTGGGGGTTCCTGTGGGGCGGGATTGGCCTTGTGTTGGCGATCCCGTTGACGGCGGCCTTGAAGGCGATTTGCGACAACTATCCGGGGTTGTCGGCGTACGGCAAGTTGATGGGGGATTAGCTGAGATACACTAGGGCTCATGAACCGTCGCGAGCTTCTCGGAGCCTCTCTTGCCTTGCCCTTTGCCGCCTGGGCGAAGACCACAAAGATCGACCGCAGCCGGTTGAGTAGCATTACCGACGAGAGCGGCAAGACGCCGGCCGAGGGGATTGAATTTGCCCATAAACACGGGCTGAAATGGATGGAAGTGCGGGGGGTGCCGGGGGCGAAGAAGCACTACTCGGACCTGACGGCGGAGGAGCTGAAGCAGGCCGCGAAAGAGTTCAAAGACGGCGGGGTGAAGGTGTCGTTTTTCAACTCGGGCCAGTGCAAGTTTTTGCTGCCGGGGACCGAGCCGTTGAAGCCGCGGGCGGAGACGCCAGAGCAGCGGACGACGCGGTTGGCGCGGGATCAGCAGGCCTATGACCGGCGTGAGGCGGACCTGATGAAGTCGATTCGGGCGGCGCAAGCGTTGGGGACGGATAAGATACGGGTGTTCGCCTTCCTGCGGACTCCGGATCCAACGAAGGACATGCAGCGGATTGTGGACGTTTTGGGGCCACTTGTGAAGATCTCGGAGAAAGAGGGGATCCGGCTGACGCTCGAGAACGAGGTGGCCTGCAACGTGGCTAGCTGCGCGGAGTTGGCGGCCTACATGAAGGCCATTCCGTCGAAGCACTTTGGGGTTAACTGGGACGCTCTAAACGGGCTCCACGTGAAGGAAACGCCTTTTCCGGAGGGGTATCAGTTGATCCCGAAGGCGAAGCTTTGGAACGTGCAGATCAAGGGTAAGAGCGTGTTGAAGGGTTACTCGGATTGGATTGATTGGGCTCCGATCTTTACGGCCTTGGAGAAGGACGGGTATGCCGGGCAGGTGGGGTTGGAGTGCCATATTTTTGGGGCGGAGCAGATTGCGAAGTCGCATGAGTCGATGATCGAGATGCTGCGGATCGCTGAGAAGCGGGGGTAGAGGGCGGATGCCTTCGAAGACGCTGTGGATCTGCGCGGGCGTGGGGCTGGTTTTGTTGGCACTGCTGTTTGCAGGCGGCCTGTCCGTGAACCGTGGTCAGCAGGTGACTTTGGTGGGTGAGGTGAAGAAGGTGCGGACGGGGAAGTTGGACGAGCAGCGGTCGGTGGTGGTGTTGGACTTTCGGGTGACGAATCCGTCGGGGTATCCGTTTCAGGTAAGGGACTTGAATTTGGAGGTGACGACGCGGGGGAAGGCGGTGGCGGGGCGGTTTATCCCGGAGGTCGACGCGAAGAACGTGTTTTTGGGGGTGCCGGAGTTGGGGGAGAAGTACAACCCGAGCTTTGCGAGTGAGGAGCGGGTGGCGAAGAAGTCGACCGTGGATCGGATGACGGCGTTTGTGGTGGATTTGCCGTTACGGGAGTTGGATGACCGGACGAAGATGGTGATGCGGATTCGGGACGCGGATGGTGCGGTGTCGGAGTTGGCGGAGAAACGGTGAGGGCGTGAGTGGTAGGCCCGGAGGGACTCGAACCCCCTACCCCCGACTTAGAAGGTCGGTGCTCTATCCGGATGAGCTACGAGCCCACTCAGTTCAATTCTACGGCATTGGGGGGCGGGACTCCACTGAATCGCGTTTTTTGAGTGGGCCGCGGCTGGTTTGATTTGGCGCAAGGCGTTTGTTATCAAAGGCATGGGAGCTGATTTGATTGTTTTGTGCGCTGGTTCGTTTTCTGGTTCCGTCCTGCCGGGGCGGCTGGGCTCAATGCCTCGGCGCGCCGCAGCCCCGGAATGATCGGGAGGTGCGGATTCAGGCTCGATCGACCTGCGCCGGGCTTGATAATTTGTCGTTGCTGAAATCGGGTTAGTTTCTGATAACTCCATGTTGGGGAGAGACTTAGCGGCTCTTATTGATTCGAAGTCGCTGGGTTCGTTTTTTCGGCCGGTCCAGGCGGGGCGGCTGGGCTCAATGCCTCGGCGCGCCGCAGCCCCGGAATGGTCGGGAGGTGCTGATTCAGGGGCGATCGATTTGGTTCGAGTTTGAGAACTAGTATTTTCTAAACTCGCCTGGGTTTCTGATAACTCGATGTTTTTGAGTGACTTAGGTGACGTTTGTGATTCGAAATCTCTAGGTTCGTTTTCTGGTTCCGCCGCCGTTTTCGGTCGTGGAGTCGGCGCGATTGAGGCCATCCTGGCCCATTGCATGCGTCAGTCGCGACGTGTTGATTCAGCGGCGACCCGTTTGGGGGTCGTTTCTCCCGTGGTTGATTCGATCGAATTGGGTCGGGTACCGAGATCGTATAATTTCCGAATCCGTCTCTGGTTGTTGTAAACCTATGTATTTAAGAGGTTTAAGTGCTCCTCTGGATTCGATCTGTCTGGGTTCGTTTTTTCGGATGGTCCCTGTGGCGCGCCTTGGGCCCGAGATGGCCGGAAGTGCTGATTCGGGGTTGTTCGATTTAGGTCGGGCGTGGACATTTTGTGATTTCAGAATTTGCCCCTGGTTCTTGTAAGCCTATGTAATAAAGAGGCTTAAGTGCTCCTCTGGATTCGATTGTTCTGGGTTCGCTTTTTGGTCTAGCCGCTTTTCAGGGCGGCTGCGGAAGTCGGGGTGACGACGAGTCTTCGAGTGCTCTTGTTGTATCGAAACCTGGTTTATTTTCAGAAGGTTGTCATTTCGGAATTAGCCGCTCTACCTTGTAAAGCTATGTTTAAAAGCGACTTAATGGCTTTTTTCGATCCGACTTTTCTGGGTTCGCTTTTTGGTTCTGCCGCTTTTTCTAGGCAGCCAGGGGAATCGGAGTGACCGTTAGCTTTTCGAGCAGCGCGGCGACGTCGTAACTCGGCGCTATTTCGGCCATCAGATCCTCATCGAGCAGCATGTCGGCGACCCAGCGGGGCAATTCATAGTTGGGTTCGTTTTTGGCGCGGTCGGCGTGATCCAGCATCTCCTTGACCACTTCCGGAGGCGGTAACGGCGGTTCGGCACCGTTTTTGTCGGCGTCGGTATTTATGGGCTCCGGCGGAACCATGGGAAAATCCCGACGGATTTGTTGCAACATCTTGTAATGGCTTGCGTACGCGCTCTGGTGGGCTTTCTTATCCCGCTGGAGAGATCGCCATAGCTTTTCCTTTTCGAGACCCTTTTCGTAACTGGTCAGTTCGCGCATCTGATCCGGCATATCAGGGTAAGCGCGCAAGTTCGCGTCCAGGAGACACTGGCGGGCGTAAGTTTCGAGCGAAATCGTTCGCTCCAGTTGGAAGAGTTCGATCGCCATGTGCCGGACGATCGTCTGTTCGCAGCCGGAACCGGGCTGCAATTGGCGTAAGTGCTTCTGATAGAGCCGCAGGTAGCTGATCCAGCAATCAGAGGAAAGCAGGGCGACGCACTCGGGGAGTTCCTCCTTGAGTAATTCGAGGTGCTCACCGGTCGTGATGCTGTTGAGAGAAGCGATGTACTTGCCGAGGTCAGAGACGGGGCCGCGGCTTTTTGCTCCGTTTTCCCGGGCTGCTTCCGCGCGCCGGGCTTTTTGTTCTTCGGTCATGATGAGAACTCCGATCGAGATTTCGAAATGCAAAAAGCGCTTGTTTCCGCAATTGGACACAAGCGCTTCCTCAGTTTTAATCTACGACGGCGGGAGTACCGAATCGGACGCCGGCCGATTGGCCGAAATCGATAACTGATTTGTAGTCAAAGAGATGCCGGGAGAATATTTATTTTTTTACCTTGTGAATCTCGATTCCGGGTTCCCAAAAACGGCACCCGAGGGGATGAAAGGGGGTCGGGATCTGGGTGATTCTGGCGTCGGCCGGCGGCAACGCGCGCGATCTGCGGGCTCCCGCCCCTGGGTCGGGTACCGACCGGAAACGGGCGACGGCGATTAAGCTAAGTGATAGCAGTATATACGGTTAGAACTGACCATTTTCGAAGGACAGCAAGAGCGACCGGCTGAATAGCTCGCTGATCGCCCATGTCGCCAGCATCCACGCACCGCAGGTCGTGTACTTCACACGGGGGACGATCTCGCGGCACTTAATGGCGCCGCAGTCTATGTGCTCGGCAACGAGTTGACGAATAACCTGGAGTTTGTTCACTGCCTTGAACAAGATTCTGATATTTCGCCAAAGCTCGCCCTCGGCGCTCACGGGGAATTGACCACCTCTGCTCGGATAGAGTTGACCACACCGAAATCAAGCGCGGCCACGTGGCAGGCTACTGAGCGTGGCACCAGCATCCGCGCCGAACGCGTGTACCTCCTTCCTCCTCAGCAGACATACTTAAGTCGACACGATCGTGCGCGGCCGATAGCGCGCGGCAGTGAGCCGGAGAACGTCGGACGCAAAAGTCGTATCGCTGGTCAACTCTTTGTGTATGGGTGGGTAATTTCTCGCGAGTCCCGAAGAAGCTCGCCGGCAACCCTCGCGTTCTCGACGACATCTATCCCAACCTTCGCATCGACCTTGTGCTCGTGCAGGGGAAGTTCGGTTCACAACTGATTGAAAAAGCTGTCCCTTCGTTTGGGAGTGCCCAAGAACTACGTGTTCATCGGTACGCCCGGCGATAGTTTTCCGCACAACATCGCCGAGCTCGGCGGTGTTCGGCTGATTCTGTGAACAGCGAAATCTCCAGGGCCTCGCGCAGATTTGCGGTCCACGCCATCATGCTTGTGTCATGGCTGACTCCCAGTTTGTGCAGAATTCCAAAACCTTCCGGAGATCACCTTGAATCCAGTTGCCCGATGCCATCCGCACGGCATCGGTCTTCGGCTCAAACGCGATTCCGAGACCCGCCTGCTTCAGGAGACAAATATCGTTTGTGCTATCACCGACGGCCAGAATTCTTGCGGCGGGAATGCCTAGCTTCTCTTCGAGGTGCAAGAGGACATTCCATTTACAGATTTCATGCCGGGGGCAACCTTCCTCGTGTAGGAATAGGGGCGCCACCGAAACCTGCCCGGTCGCCTTCCCATCACGGAAGCGAAGAAGATTGGCAATACTGAAGTCGGCGAAGACACGGCGGCGGACGATTTCCGTTATGATCCGGAAGCTGTCGCTCACAATGCCGACTCTATAACCCTGTTGTCGCAAGGCAATGATGGTCTCGGCGGCGCCCTCGCTCAGGGTCATGGTTCTGGCCAGGTTTACGAATTCGTTTCGCGGTATTCCTTCGAGACAGGACGCGATGTAATGGGTGCGCTCGATGGGAGAAAGGTCCGGATTGTCCAGATATCGCTCTACTTGATCCAGCCGCCCAGTATGACGCGCAAGGGCAAGGATGGACCGGTCCCGCAGGAGCGTACCGTCCATGTCGAAGAGAGCCAACTTCTCCGTGCCGCCGATGTGGTTCATCACGATCGCGAATTCAGCTTTGGAATGACGTTCGACTTCCTCAACTTCCTGAACTTGTCCAATCGTTAAACGGCCGTGGCGCTCCGCGCGATGCAGCAGAGACCGCACAACCTGCTTGGCCATCTCGCCCAGCGCCTGCAGCGACTGGCTGTCATGGTCGAGATGCCCGATATCCACTTCGACAATCCGCGCGCCCCCAAAGTGGGCATCGATCAGAAGCGCTAGATCCACCCCATAGTCCGTTTCGAAAGTAAGGCGTTCCAATACCTCGCGACGCACCGCGATAATTCCTCCCAACGGTTGGGCGAAGTAAGCCAACTCTGGAAAGAACGTCTCGATTAACGGTTTTGCGGTAAGCGTCGTGACCCTTCCCGAACTACGGCTGAACCGGGCTTTCACAAAATCCGCTTTACCTTCTCGAATCGGCTCCACCAATTTTGCGATCAGGTGTTCATCGAGGCCTCGCAGATCTCCGTCCAGGTAGACAATCACGTCGCCGGTTGATTCCCGCAGACCGTCTTCCATCGACGCACCCTTTCCAAGCAGGCTGCTGGTGACTACGCGCGCGCCCGCCCGGAGAGCGGCGTCCCTGGTGTCGTCGATAGAGCCGTCGTCCACGACGATCACCTCATGCACGCCTCCGGATAAGGAGACCAAATTGATCACATAGTCGATGTTTCTCCCCTCGTTCAGGGCTGGGATCACAACGCTTGTCATACGCGCCTCGATTCGCTTTGGGCAGAAATATCTTGAGGCAAGCCGGTGCCGGTGGTAGTCAATTCGGTTCCTGATGTTCGGGTCATGCCTTCTCCCTTCCTTTCGAGCCTAGCGAATCGAGCCTCCGTAACCCATCCCGAAAAGGCCGTAGATTGAGGCTTTGCGGGTAGTAATTCGCTGACTGGTGGAGAACCAAGGGAAGACTAGCGCGTCTTCAGGATGGAGTTATTGGATGGGGTCCCGTAGGCTGGTGATCAAGGGACAAATGATTCAGTGTTTAAAGAGTGCGGACGGCGATCGGGATTGGACAGAAGGTCACGGCCGATGAACTTTGCGGATCTGGCATTCTTCCTGAGTGGCGACCCAAGCCGCGTCCTTTCCCTGGCCGTCCGCATGCTGATTATCTTTAGCAGCGCGAAGGTTCTGGCTGAACTCTGCGAGCGGTTTGGTCAGCCTGGAATCATTGGCGAGATTCTCGCTGGCGTCTTGATCGGGCCAAGCGTATTTGGATGGATTTATCCTGACGAATTCACGCACACGATGGCCGGACTCGGTGTTCTGTTCCTCTTGTTTCGCGTCGGTCTGGAGGTCGACGCGGACGAGCTTTTGAAGCTCGGAAAGACCGCGGTGCTGGTGGGCGTGCCGGGGGTGGTCGCGCCGTTTGCCGCGGGGTACCTTTTCTATTGGCTGGCGGGCCGGGGGCAGTTGGAAACACTCTTTCCTGGCTACGGCCCTCACAGCCACGAGCGTGGGGATTACCGCGCAAGTTCTGGCGGCAAACAATCTGCTGCATCGCACCTCGGCCAAGATCATATTAGGCGCGGCCGTGATCGACGACATCCTGGCGCCGTTGCTGCTTGGCTTCGTCAGTTCCATCGCATCGGGAGCAGTCGATCTAGTTCAGGTTGGCCTCACTACTGTGTTTGCTCTCGGGTTTATCGCTATCGTTGCCCGGTGGGGCGGCGTTGCCTGCGGCCGGTTAGCCAGATGGGTGGAGGCGCAATTGCAGGTAGGCGAGGCTGAGTTCTCGATGGCCATGGTGTCGCTTTTTGGACTCGCTGCTCTCTCCGAGACCATTGGGGTGGCATCGATTATGCCGGGATGGCCGTTTCGAAGTCGGTTCCGCATCGGGTGCATGAACTCTCGCACGGGGTGGCCGAACTGCTGGTGCCGTTTTTTCTCGCGGAGATCGGATTGCATTTTGATCTGAAGGTGTTCGAGGATCCACGAGTGGTGGTACTGGCCGCGCTCCTGTTGCCGGTGGCCGTCTAATCGAAGAGCTGCTCGGATGCGGTATGGGCGCGAGTGCCCAAACTGGACTGGCGCTCGGAGCGATCCGCGCCGATACGCACTCGATAATCGTCTTCATGGCGGTTGCCGCGGCGACGATGTCGCCGGCGTTACTCAAGTGGTCTTTTCGTGCCGTACTCACTTCGGATCCGGCAACAGAAACTTCCGAAGTTTCGGGTGACAACCTCTGGTAGAGTTGGGGGGCTCGGTATATGGGTTGGCGAGGAGAGAGTTGACATGAAGAATCAGTTGATCATTGGTGCTTGCCTGGCTGTGACGGGATTCTTTTTGGGCTTCCTGCCTCAATATTTTCGTTTGAACGATGCGCGTTCCGACGCCGCGAGCTTGACCGGACAACTGACTGCCGAGAAGAAAACCCGTCGAATCGCTGATTTTCGAAATCGTGCGGCGCAACTCTATTTCGAGGTCGAGAACCGTAATTTCGCTTCGGCCGCCGAGCAAGCTTCCAAGCTGTTCACCGACCTTCGACAATTCACCAACCAAGCGGAGGAGCCCATCCGTGGCCAGCTTGAGACTTTACTGCAAAGCCGCGACGCCATCATTGCAGCGATCGCAAAGGCGGACCCGAACTCAGCCAACCTTATCCGTCAGGTATTCCAGCAACTGCAGCAAGTCTGACTTCCGGCAAGATCAGGCTTGGACTGGAGTCAGCGCAACCTCAATCGTGAAATCGATGACGATCTCGCGTTCCTCATCAAAAATCGAAACGTTCCTCACCTCGCTTCGGTGGGCGTGGTAGAGCGCTTGCAACTCGTAGCTGTGGTCTGGGCTGAGCGTGCTGAAGCGGTAGTGGCCATTCTGTCCGGTGAGAAACGAGCGGACCCGGAGGGTGCGTAAATCTTTCATCTGCACGGCAGCACGAATCAGCGGCTTTCCATGCTGGTCGGTGACGGTGCCAGAAACCGAGCGTTTGCCAGCCGCGGCGAGAGCCGCCGTGGACAAGCAGAAAAGAAGCCAGCCACGGCGGGAGTAGACCGTCAGTCGCTGTCCACCGCCGAGGGCAGCCGTTTTCATGACGCTCCGGCCGGGCTGGCCGCGGCGGTCCGGCTCGGAAAGTCCGGACGCAAAACGAGAGCCGAACTCTCGGCGCGCTCCAGCCTTTCGATCTGCTGGCAAAGGCTCTGGTACGGCAGGTCGATGCTTGTGAAGATACGGTCGCCGAGCTCGTCTCTTAACTCGGGTTGCGTGATTGCTCGCACCGGACATACCCCACTCCCTAGTATGGTCGGGAGAGTTCTTCGTTTCATAAATATCCCTCGTTCCCTTTAAACTTACATGTCCATTTTCCGATTTCCGCGCACTGTCCGCCATCCCTAAAGGGAGGGAGGGCTCTGCTCAAAGAGCATCAGGCTTGCACCTCGTGCTCCTTTGGGGCTTTTGCTACGGCGTTTTCGGGATGACGATCTTCCGGCCGCGACCTCAAGCTGGATAGAGATGACCAACGCGAGCCCAACTGCGAAAATCACAATCAGCGTTCCGGGCGTTCTGACTGAGACATGGGGGTTGCGATGCTGAGTCTGATTCCTACGATAGGCGGCTCCCGCGCTAACAACCGCTATCATGAAGTGGGCAACATGCAGAACCGGGTCGGCTTCATTTTTGCACTCTTCGCCCTCACTCAGGTCGCGCTGCTGGGCTTTTCCGCGGCCATTCTGATGCTGAAGTTGCGCGGGATCGATGGGGAATTGGTTAGAATCGGGGCCGAAGAGCAACAGTTTCTGAATCGGCTGGCGGATACCGAGCGAGACCTGTACCGGACATCCATCCTGCTCCGCGACGTTCAAATCCTGAAAGGTCCAGAGGAGCAGCGGGCGCAGCGTGAGTTGGTTGACTTGCTCCGGCAACTCTCCCGCAGCTCGCTTGAAAGTCCGGTATGGCTTTCGTCCGAGATGCAAGCGAACGTCCACGCCGTCGAAGTGGCTAAGGTCGAGTTTCTGACAGTTGCCGCAGCTGTCTCCGCTTGGCAGGAGGCCGACCGGCAGGCACTCGGAGGCAAATACCTAATCCAGCAGTTATCGCCGCTCCGCGAGCGATTCTCCGACACGGCGCGACTGATTGTCGGCTTAGTCCGCTCGTTGCACCAATCGCGTGTTTCGGCGCAAACGGAAACTTTACATGGAATTGAGACCCTGATGCTGAGGATTCTAGGAGCTTGCGCGATTCTTGGGTTAGGTTTGGCCAGCGTGGCGATTTGGCGATTCCGAAGCTTCGAGTCTGAGCGGAACATGCATCTGGAACGCCTCACAGAAGCCGAAAATGGACTGCGTTCGCTCTCGCAACGGCTCGTCGAGAGCCAGGAGGATGAGCGCAAGAAGCTATCGCGCGAACTTCA
This sequence comes from Bryobacterales bacterium, assembly GCA_038220855.1. Lineage (GTDB taxonomy): Bacteria > Acidobacteriota > Terriglobia > Bryobacterales > Bryobacteraceae. The sequence goes on from JBBRIO010000055.1 coordinate 12,377, forward strand.
TGACGAAGTTGGCCAGATTCTCACAGCTCTGCGAGTCCAACTTGGCCAGATTCAGACATCCGAGTCGCCGGACCCACACCTGGTACGAGCGGCCGAACTCGTGGATCGATCTCTGAAAACAGTGCGCGAAATGGCTCGTGGCCTTCGCCCTGCAATGCTCGACGATCTGGGGCTGGGACCCGCGATGAAATGGCTCAGCCGGGACTTTTCTAAACATGCCGCCTTGGATGTCGATGTTGAGATCGAGGGCGAGTTTGGCGAGGTTAGCGACCACGTACGAACCTGCCTCTACCGTGTCGCCCAGGAAGCGTTGACCAACTGCGTGAAGCATTCTGGCGCGAGCAGCGTGCGGGTTTTACTGCAGGAGAGTCCGCGAGAGATTGTCCTGACCGTTCAGGACAATGGAAGCGGCTTCACCCCGGCTGCCTCGAATGGCATTGGGCTATTGGGAATGCGAGAACGAGTTGCTGAACTCGGCGGGGAATTCGCGGTGGTCCCCACCCCCGGGGCGGGTACACTGATCCAGGTGAAGATTCCAACCAAGATGAAGAGGAGAACATGATTCGGGTTCTAATTGCTGACGATCACGGAATTGTTCGCCAAGGTACGCGCTCGCTGCTGGATAAAGAGAGCGACATCCAAGTGGTTGGGGAGGCCGAAGACGGGCGGATTGCCGTTGAATTGACGAACTCGCTAGGGCCGGACGTGGTCGTTATGGACATCGCTATGCCCCACCTGAACGGATTGGATGCGGCCGCTCAAATTGCGCGGCGCCACCCGGACATCGGCATCATTATTTTGAGCATGCACGAGGAAGAGGACTATCTTGTGCGAGCTCTTTCGGCCGGGGTCCGGGGGTATCTGCTGAAGGAAACGGCTCAGATCGACCTGGTTCGAGCGGTCCGTTCGGTTGCGAGTAAGAAGGCTTTTTTCAGTCCGGCCGTAGCCCAGATGTTAGTCGATGATTTCACTCGTCAGATGCAGAGAAAGGGTGTAGTCGATTCTTATGATCTGCTAACGGAGAGGGAACGGGAGATCCTGCAGCTTCTTGCCGAGGGCAAATCGAACAAAGAAGCAGCCACGGTGCTCAACCTGAGCCCCTACACGATCGAGACCCATCGGAATAACCTCATGCAAAAGCTTAATTTGCATAACACGGCAGAAATTGTACTCTACGCCGTGCGGAAGAAAATCATCAGTTGACGAAGGCCGGCGCTATTCTGAAGTTTCCCCACGGAGAGACAAATGCCGTTTCGCCCACTGATTAGCAAAGCTCTACGCCTCGATCCATCGACCAAACCTCAACTCTATGCGCAGATCTATGAATCGGCTGAGATCGCTTCTGCCGGGTATCTGCTTGATCTTCTATTTTCGGCGGGCATCGCTACGCTTGGACTGGTTCTCAACAGCCCCGCCGTCGTTATCGGGGCGATGCTTATTTCCCCGCTCATGGGTCCGATTCTGGCGGCGGGGCTGGCCTTCGCTGTTTCGGATGTCTATCTCGGGATTAAATCCTTTCTAAGTCTCATTGGCAGCATTGTGGTTTCGGTCACCTTCTCCGCGGCTGTCGTGTGGCTAATGCCCTTTCAATCGCTGACATCAGAGCTTCTGGGTCGAACGCAGCCCAACCTGCTGGATCTTGGCGTAGCCGTTTTTTCAGGGTTAGCGGGTTCGCTGGTGATCGCGCGCTCGCTGAGTGGAGGCGCGGCAAGCGCTCTGCCTGGAGTTGCGATCGCGGTAGCGCTAATGCCGCCGCTTTGCACAGTCGGCTTCGGTGTCGGTAGTGGCTGGAACTGGCAGATCATCTCTGGAGCGTCGTTGCTCTTCCTCACTAACCTCGTAGCGATTGCCGGCAGTGCTTTTCTGGTTTTTTATCTCGTGGGGATGGATGCGCCGGAGGCGAGAGGGGGCATCTCTGAATCGGAATTGCGCCAGGCTACCGGTACCCGCTTGTACGCCATCCTTCACGAGTCCGCGCTCGGTAAGCTTTTCAGTGATATCGGCCAAATTCGGTGGCGGATTTTGATGGTAGCCGTGACGTTCTGTGCTCTATTCATTCCGCTCCGAGCATCCCTGATGCGGCTTCGCGATGAGAACTTGTGCCGGGCAGCTGCGCGCGAAGCCGTCAATTCGATCGTCCCGGTCGATCACCTGCTCACTCAGCAATTAGAGATCCTGCCAGACCGTGTGATCGAGCGCGTGGTCACAACGACGCCGGTCGACAAGAAGCGCATCGCCGCAGCGGAAATCGAACTCTCGCGGCGCACCGGCAAGCTCAGTTCCATACAAGTGCGCCAAGTAGCCAACGAAGAGGAGCTAGTTAGCCTCCGGGAGCATATGCGCTCCCCCCTGGCGGTACCCCCACCCCCGCCGCCCACGATCAAGACTCTGTTCACATCGATACGTCCCATGGTGGACGAACCGCTGCAGGCCGTGTGGCCGGCTGATGCGGCCCAATT
>JBBRIO010000056.1:0-14772 GCA_038220855.1 Bryobacterales bacterium
TCAATTTTGAACTGACTCCCGGTGCCGTCACCCAGACCATCGACGTCAGCGCCTCCGCCGCGCCGCTGCTTCAAACCGACCGCGCCGATACCGGTGGCAAGATCGATCAAAAACAGCTCCAGACTATGCCGATGCTCTACAACCGGAACTACCAGGGCCTTCTCCTCCTCGTCCCCGGCGTCGGTCGCCCTTTCCGGCCTCACTCCGAATTCTATAACTCCCAGGATTCCCTCAGCGTCCGCGTCAACGGCCAAGGCCGCCAGTTCAACAACTTCCAAATCGAAGGCATCGAAAACAAAATCGATAACGGCAATCTCACCGCTCTCGTGCCGCCCGCCGAAGCGATTCAAACCGTGGACGTCTCCACCTCTAACTTCGATCCGGAGTTCGGCAACGCCGGCGGCGCCGTCACCAATGTCACCCTCCGCAGCGGTGCCAACGACTACCACGGCAGCCTTTTCCACTTTCATCGCAACGAAAACATTCAGGCTCGCAACACCTTCGCCATCACTAAAGCGCCCACAACCTATAACCAGTTCGGTGGCACTCTCGGCGGTCGTATCCTTCGCGACAAACTCTTCTTCTTCGGCGACTATCAAGGCAGCCGCGACCACCTCGGCCAAGTGAACCGCGGGAACGTTCCCGGTGCCGCCTTCCGCGCTGGCGATCTGTCGGCCGGTGGCTCCACCATTTATGACCCTCTCACCGGCGACGCCGCCGGAAATGGACGCACCGCCTTTGCCGGCAACATCATCCCGCCAAGCCGCATCAGCCCGATTGCCCGTCGGATCATTGGCTTCGTCCCGGCCCTAAACCTCCCCGGCTTTGCCGAAGGTCAAATCAACTACTCCCAGAACAGCGTTCGCATCAAAACCCTCGACCAGATGGATAGCAAAGTCGATTGGGTGATCGGCAGCAACGACCGTTTGTCCGTCCGCTATAGTCTGCAAAAAGCCCTCGTCGATGACCCCGGCCTCTATGGCCCGGGTGGTATCTACGGTGGCTTCCGCAACGGCGGTTTCGGCGGCACCGGTCCCGCCCGCACCCAGAGCGCTGGCGTCAACTACACCAAAGTCTTGAACCCAACCCTCGTGTGGGAGTCCCGCGTCGGAGTCGTCCGGAATCGCAATGACTCTCTGGCCTCCGACACCGGCCTGAAGACATCCGAAGAGATCGGCATTCGCGGAGCCAACCTCGACGCTTGGACCAGCGGCCTCTCCGAGATCCGCATCAATGGCTACTCCTCACCTTTCGTCGGCTTCTCGCCCAGTCTGCCCTGGGCTCGCGCCGTCACCACGTTCGGCATCGTCAACAACTTCTCGAAGACCTTCGCCAAGCACATCGTCCGCTTCGGTGCCGACTTCCGCCGCGAACGCAACGATCTCCTCCAGACCCAAACCTTCAACCCTCGCGGCCGCTTCGAATACCAGCCCGCGCAAACGGGTACCGTCTCCGACACCCGCCGCAATTTCGCCAACGCTTTCGCCGCTTTCCTTCTCGATGCCCCCAACCAAAGCGGCCGCGACCTCCCCTTCGTTTTCCCGGCCCGCCGCGAGTTCATCTCGAACTTCTACGTCCAGGATAAGTGGCAAGTCTCCTCGAAGCTCACCGTCGATCTCGGCCTCCGCTATGAACGCGAACGCGGCAGCCGGCCCCGGTTCGCCGGCGGTTACTCGAACTACAATCCGGCCAATAACACCCTCGAACTCTCCGGCCTCGGCTCCATCCCCATCAACATCGCCAACACAAACAATAACTATGGCCCGCGCCTCGGCATTGCCTACCGGGTTAACGAAAAGTCTGTAATCCGCAGCGGCTATGGCATCAGCTTCATCCCCCGTCGCATGGCGCAGACGAACTTCCCCATCTTGCAAAATAACGGCTATCCCGCGCCCAACGCCTTCGCACCTGCCGCCGTTAACATGACCACCGGTTTCCCCGCGTTCTCGCCGTTCGCCGTGCCCACTGACGGTATCATTCAGAACCCGCCGCTCAGCAACAACTACGGGGTCACCCCGCGCGATCTCGCCAGCGCTTACATCCAAAGCTGGAACCTCTCCGTCCAACGCGCCCTGCCCTGGAAACTCGCCCTCGATCTTGCCTACGTCGGCAATCGCGGCGTCAACAACCAGTCCGGCTACAACCTGAACGCCTCAATGATCCCCGGCTCCGGCAACAACGGGCGGCCCCTCTTCGCTCCCTTCCGCCGCGTCACCAACACCGACTCTGTCATCGGCACCAACACCTGGTACCACGGCTTCCAAATGAAGCTCGATCGCCGCGTCGGTAACGGCCTGTTCCTCACGACGGCCTACACCTTTAGCAAAGGGCTCAACTACACCGAGGACGACGGTGGCTTGGCGATCCCGATAAGCGTGGCCCTGAACAAAGGCCGCATGAGCGACAACCGCACCCATGTGTTTACGCAAAGCTACATGTGGCACTTGCCCTTCGGCAAAGGGAAGCGCTTCGCCCGGTCTGGCCCCGCCATGTGGGTCCTGGGCGGCTGGCAGTTGCAAGGCTTAACCAGCGTCATGACCGGCGGGTGGTTCTCTCCCAGCGTCTCCGGCGTCGTCAACGCGCCCGGCAATGCCGATCGTCCTAACTGGATTGCGCCCATCCGCTACCTCGGCAATACCGGCCCCGGGCAGAAGTACTTCGATCCGGCCTCATTCGCCATTCCCGCCCAGAACACCCTCGGCAACGCCGGCCGTAACATCATCCAAGGGCCCGGCTTCGTCAACGTAGATGCGGCGCTGCATCGCGAGTTTCGTGTCCGCGAAGGCATGTCGCTTACCCTCCGCGTCGAGAGCTTCAACTTCTCGAACACGCCTCACTACAACAACCCCAACGGCAACGCGCAGTCTCCCCAGTTTGCCGAAGTCAACGGAGCCGACCAGGATCAACGCCAACACCAGATCGGCCTAACCCTTCGTTTCTAGCCCTCACCGCGCCGCCGGCAGCCGATCGCGAAACTTCGGGACAACCACTTCCCGGGTATATCGATCGTGCTGCTGCAGCGCCTTCATCGCCTCGGGTAACTGCATCCGCTTCACGATCGCCCGCACCTGCTCCTCCCCCTGCTGGCCCCAAGCCACTCGCTCCGCCGCCGTCTTCGGCAAGGCTTCACTTCCGCCGTGCGCCATCACGTCCGCCACCCACGAACCTAAGCTCAAGCTCCCCGCAAAGCCCAGCCTGCCTAACGTAGCCAACCCCTCATTCACCGGCAACGGCCCCGCCGCGTGCGACTCCCGCTCTCCATACTCGCCCGCCAACGCCAGGTCTTCTAAACGTCCCGTCATCGCGTGGGCCCCGTACATCGTCTTTGACCGCGCGTCGCCTGGCAACTGCAACCGAGGCAAGTAGGTGTCCATGTTGATGTACAGAATCGGAACGTGCGTCTCTTCGAAGAACTCGCGCACCAGCGTCCCCACCGTCAGCGGTGCCGGCCCATGGCTGGCCGAGAGGTACACTTGCCGCCGAAAGCCCTGTTTAAGCAGCGAATGCGCCAGATCTTTCAGGAACGCCGTCCCCGCCTGTGGGCTTAAATAGACCGTCGACGGCGCGATAGTTGTCGTCCCGGGGTAAGACCACACGAGGCCCGGCATGTAGAGCCCGCCGGTCTCTTCGGCCATCGCCATCGCGTACGCGAGCGGCCAGACGTAGTCCCGCCCGCTGGGCTGGATCCCGTTCGTCTCCACCGCCCCCACCGGGATGAAGATGATGTCGCTCTTCGTGAGCTGAGCACCCACCTGCACCTGACTCAAACGCGTCAAATCCCGCGTGTGCAGCGGGCGCACCTGCGCCTGCATCGCACCCACCAATAGCCCGATCAAAAGTCCAATTCGTTGCATCGGCCTCTAGCTTACACCCGAACCCTCCAGAATCAAGGTGACGACTAGATTGCTTGACCAACCCTCCAAAAAGCGCCCATGCCGGAGCGTATCCGTTGCGCCCGAGTTCCTCAAAATACAAGATTGCAATTTCTATCTCTGATCGATTCTCTACCGTCCGGATGGCGAACCGGATTATGGTCCTGGCTGACCGCCAGATTAGGGAAAATCGTTCTCACGACCAACCGCTTGCGGCGGGCGGAATCGATGTCAAGTGGTCGTCGCGCCGATCGTATATGGTCACCTGATGCGGGCATCAACGTCAACGAACCGGAGTTTACCTAACTTGGCCCGAATCGACGGCCTCTTGTTTGGATGCCCACGTGCTACAGGAAACGTACCAGTGTCTAGGAGCTGGAGACAATGATCACAGAAAGTGCAGCCGAAAAGGCGACCGTTTTTGCATTTCCGACAGCTGCGGATTTGCAGATGCTCAGCCGCACGGAAGGACCCTGCGTAACCTTATGCCTCGTTCCCCATGTCGCAGGAACCGGGTCCCGCCCCTCTGGGGCGGTGTTGAAGACGCTGTTGCTTGACGTTAAGCAGGCGCTCCACGAATGTGGCATGCATCCGCAAGACGCTGAATCGTTGCTCGAACCGCTGGGAGCGATGACCGTCGATGCGGCGATGCAATCGAGCCATGAACATGCTCTGTGTCTCTTCCGATCACCCCGAGAGTTCCATTGCTTCTTTGTGCGCGCGGTGGTTGAGCCGGGTTGGCATGTCGAGGATCGTTTTTTCGTGCAGCCTGTTCTGGCGCATCTCGATTACCGATCTACTTTTCTTCTTTTAGCGTTGGCCGCCAAGCATGTGCGCCTGCTGCGTTGTGAAGGAGCCGAGATGGTGGCGGTGCCCTTTCCGGCCGGAGTGCCCGAGAGCGAAACGGAATTTACGGGGGATAGCCACGGCGAGGAACACACGAAGAATCACGCCTCGGGTATTAAATTTGGTTCCTCGGAAGGGCGGGAGAAAAGCGCTCATTTTCTGGCAGACTTCATGAAGGCGATTGACCGCGGGCTGCAGTCCATTTACCGCGAGCAAGGATTGCCGTTAGTGTTGGCCGGGGTTGATGAAGAGACGGCAGCCTACATTTCGGTTTCCGGCTATGCGTCCTTGGTGCCTGAGGGGGTGAAGTTGAGTCCTGACGGCGGAGTGACCAGTTTAGAACTCGCCCATGCGGCCGCGGAAATTCTGAAGCGCTGGCGAAGCCCGGCGGAAAAGCAAGTGCTATCGGATTTTACGGCGATGGGCCTCGCTCGGAGAAGTACCGATAGCGAGGCGATCTTGCTGGCGGCGGCGGCGGGGAAGGTTCAACATCTGCTCGTCCAGCGCGGGGCCACCGTCCCCGGCCATGCACAACGGATACTCGGCTTGGGCGCCGGAGAAGGCTACGTATATCGAAACGCCGACTTGGTAAATGCGGCGACAGTTGAAGTGCTGAAGCACAAAGGAATCGTCTGGCTGCTTGACTCGGACCAGATGCCCGAGCCAGTCCCGATGGCGGCAGTGATGCGATACGCCGACGGCAAGGCGGGCTCGTAGCGCAGAGGCCGGTTGCGGCCCCCATCCATCCAGGAACTCTCCCCATTCCGAAGCCGCAACCGGGTCCGCTGCGCGCGAGTTCCTTCGAAGCTCCGAACCCGGGCGACCGGGACCGAACGAGAAGGAACTCCTCGCGTGTTCTGGCTAGGTATGGCGGCATTGCGGCCGGTTGATTCCGTTTAGAAGTGTACCTTTACTCTCTTCACGACTCGGCCCTGCTCGTGATGAAGTTCTTTGAAAGATCGGCTCACAAACTCCACGGGAGCCCAGACTCACGCACTAGTTGTGTTTCTAAAACCGCCTCCGAAGCCAAATTTGAGATCTCGTCCTTAAAAAAGCCAAAAACACCTCCTGCAAAGTGATTAAATACTAAGCCTGCGCGGTGAGGTTCCGGAGAATCTGTCTACGACAAGCGCATCTCCATGCGAGGAATGGAGTCGGGCCAATCGCCGACCGTTAGCTTCTCCGAACTGGCGCTTATGGTAGTCGGTAATGCCGGCGGGGTCACCGTGAGAACCCCCGCCAAAGACATCGCTCCCATCGGTCCCCGTACTCAAGTTCGGGTCGTCAAGGTCACCAAGGAGCAGCGGGAGATTCTGGAACCTTTTAAACCCACGGCTGCCATACCCGCCGGCGAAGTCTAGTTTCCGGAAATGTTTACGCAGTTCTTGCTTCATGAAACGTTAATAAGTGCCAATGCCAGGCCGATCCCGTCTTTTAGGATGCACTCGCCGGGTTGTTGCAAATCACTCTCGGCATCACCGAGATCGTCGAAGAGCAGGTGGTAGACGGAATCACTGATGGTTCCGCCGATGGCGTCGTCTGGGCCGCCAATCCCGTCGCCGCCGTCCCGCAGAAGCTAAATCAGTACACCGCCCCCGTGGTGGTGGTGGATAATTCGTCCGCACCCAGTGTCCGATGTCTCCGGGTGCGCTGGCAGGTGAATCGCTAGGGCCGCGCGTCATGATTACCGCGCTTCGGCTGTTCCGTCCGCCTTATTACTGTAGTGTAACCCATCTAGTCCTTGCTTCACCTCGGCTTATAGAGTATTCTGCTTATGCCCACAGGAGTATAGAACGCGCGGCTATGTCTGACGCACTACTGTGACATGGAGGAAAATTATGAAATGGAATAAACGGCTCGCCACAGGCGGGTTAGCAGCCATGCTGACCACATCGCTCTGGGCCGGAGGCCCGGTTCTTCTAGGCGGGGATGACTTAACGGACCACGGAAGCCGCTCGGGCACTACCAACGTCAATGGGTGGCTGTACATCGAAAACGCCATCAAAAGCGTTTCCAGCCAAAGCACCCGCCCCGGTGCGATCACCGTTGACATTGTGGCCCTCGGTGCCGCAATCACAGCACCTTCATTTCCCGGCGGCAACGCCGGCGGTGCCATCGGTTCCGCGGCCGAGCGTGCCGGTCTGACCGTGGCCTACTACGACGGCGCGACCAACATTAACGCATTTTTCGCGGCGCTTGCCGCTGGCACTGTAAACCCGAAAATGATCTGGTTTGCCGGCACTGACGCAAGCAACAACCTGGATAGCTCGGAAGGGGCGGCCTTAACCTCGAACGCCGCCGCTATCAATAACTATGTCGTCACCGGCGGCGGCGTAATGGCCCACGGTTCCGGCAGTGCGGCCTACGGCTGGCTCACCACCTTGATTCCCGGAATCGTGGAATCCTCAAATTGCAATACGCCCCTCACCTTCACCCCCTACGGCGTCACCGTATTTCCCACTGTGACCAACGCCAACATCAGCTCCGGCCCTTGCCACAGTTCGTTCAGCGGCAACTTGGGTGGGTTGCAGATTATTGCGACCGATTCCCGTGGCCTCAACGCCATCATCGGCGGCTTGACCGGCGCCGGCGGTATCGCCACAACCAGTGACGTCCACAGCATCACCTGCCCCGCGCCCGTCACTTTTGGAGTTTCGGTAAACGCTCCGATCGTCACTTTCCTCCCGGGCACCGTCAATGTGTATCTCTCGTTCGGCACTCTGCCGCCTGGGATGGGCATCATCAATAGCGTTCTCTTAGGCACGCCCACTCGAAGGGGGAACTACCCCATCACCTTGACCGCCAGCAACACTGATCACTCGGCCACCGCCGTGAATCATTGCATTCTCACCGTTCAGGATCCGCTCCCGGTGGTTCCGGTGTTCACGACCGCGTGCCCGGTCCCGGTTGGTACTCTGAACCTTGCCTACAGTCAGAATATCGTGGCGACTGGAACGAGTGCGATCTCCTACTCACTCTCGAGTGGCCCTCTGCCTACCGGCCTCACGCTGAATAACGCCGGCCTCTTGTCGGGAACCCCGTTGCTCCACCCCGGAGTCTATCCTTTCAATGTCGTGGCGACTAACCTCAGTGGCACCTCCACCTTGGCTTGTTCCATCACGATTGGTACGACGGCCCCGCCCGTGGTTATCCCGAATCCGTCCATCAGCTCCTGCCCGCTCAGCGGCGTCACCACCGGCTCCGCTTATAGCCAGACCCTTTCCGCCACTGGCGGTTCCGGAACTCTGACCTATTCGGTTCTGTCGGGTTCCCTCCCCGCTGGCCTCACGTTGGCTTCCACCGGCGTGCTTTCCGGCACGGCCTCCACGGCCGGATCGTCGTCGTTCACGTTGCAGGTTGCCGACACCGGTAGCCGCACCGGAACCCTCGCCTGCGCCATCACGGTTACCAACCCGGCGCCCGCCGTCACGGCTCCGGTCATCACGACGGCTTGTCCCCTTCCCAACGGAACGCAGTCCTCTGCCTATTCCCAGACGATGGTGGCCAGCGGCGGCACTGCGCCGTTGAGCTTCTCGCTGAGCGGCCTCCTGCCTACCGGCGTGACTTTGTCCTCGGCCGGTGTTCTCTCGGGCACCCCAACCGTTTCGGGCCACTTCCCGTTCACGTTGTCCGTCGCCGACGCCGCTGGTCGGATTTCGAACAGGGCGTGTGCGCTGAATATCGCGGCCTTCGTGGCTCCTCCTACCCCGCCGCCGACCCCCGCCGCGCTCTCGCTGACGACCACCTGTCCTCTGCCGAGCGCTACAATGCTTGCGCCGTACGCCACCACGCTGGCCTCCACGGGTGGCACTTCGCCCTTTATGTACTCGATCACCGCCGGGGCACTCCCCCGTCCGATGACCCTTTCGTCGGGCGGATTGATCTCGGGTGCTCCTTGGCATAACGGTACCTACAACTTCACGTTGCAGGTTAGCGATGCGGCGTCAAACACCGTGAGCCGTTCCTGCTCCATACAGGTGCTCACTGTGGGTGGTGGTGCCGTCATGAGTGTCCCCGTAAAGTCGCGGATCTCCGACGAAGCCTCCGACGACGTAAGCTACGAGCTTTCCAGCTCGCTGCCTTACGATGTCTACGGCCGCGTCACGCTGCTCTTCAACCGTGACGATCAGGAAGACGAAGCCGAAGTCCGCTTCAGTTCCGGCGGTCGTACGGCTGACTTCGTGATCCGCGCTGGTCAAACCAAGGCCGAGTTCATCGTCCCGGATCTCTCGATCCTCAAGGGCGAAAACAAGGGCGAAATTAAACTGATCTTTACCCTGGCCGATAAGGATGGCAACGCCCTCCGCATCGAAAACCAGCAGTAAGCATCCTTAACCCGGAAAGGCCCCGCTCCTCGCCAGAGTAGCGGGGCCTTTCCGCGTCTACCGGCGGTTAATCCGGCTGGCCGCGTCGGCCCCGCCAAAGCCGCTGTCGAGATTCACCAACGTCATGATGCCCCGCGGCATGCCAGCAATACAGCCGGGCCCGCCCCTCGTCCGCACCGTAATCACCGGCGCGCTCACCAGCCTGCCGATAGCTCAAGGCAACGCGCTTTCCATCCCCGCCCGGCACAGACCAAAAGCACCCTGGCTTACTTCCATTTCTAGCGAGAACACATTAGCCGGTGGATGCCCGCCACGCCCCCGTCGCGGGACGAATCTCCAGCGCTCCGCACCCGATCGCGGCCGCCGCCTACATCACCGTCTCGTCCTCACTTGCTTCCCCTTCATCAGATGACTTTTGTTCAAATTGAGCCTTGTAGCTCGAAGCTTGTTCTAGTTAGGTGGGCCGCGAGGGTTTCAGGAGCGCACAATCCGTGTTCTGAGCGTTGTCTGCCCCCTACTCCCCGGATCTACCGCTCTCGCCGGCGGCCTATTGAACTACCACTGGTTGTGGCGCGACTTTCGCGCCGACAAATGCTCTGCCGCGGACGGCCGGAATTACGATCGGCTGGAGCGCAAACCGGGAAACTGGATGGTTGTATCTCCTATCAGCAAGCCCTAGGCATCCCCTTCGCTCTCTGGCAAACGGTAGCTGTGGAACCAACCACTCCATTTCTCCCTAGCGATGAGTTCTACTGGGTCGCCGTTCCCCAAGGCGCGATTCGAATAGCCCGCCATCCTGCCACCGTCAACGAATACGCGCTCTTCTTCGCGGCCGATCCTACCGCAGAACCGCCATCCTTCTGGAACGACCAACTCGGCTTCCCCGCTGGCCCGGTTGTCAACGTGACTTGGGCCGGCGCTTCCGCCTACTCTGGTTGGATGGGTTCGGTCCGACGAAATAGCTAACAGATGGGAAGCTGCGGCAGTGCTGGTTGCCGCGAGCCTGTTACCGGTTCAGGAAACACCTTCGCTGATCGGTCACTGTACATGTCGCACACCATGCCGGAGCGTATCCGCTATGCGCGTACTCCTAAGAAACCGCAATTGCGTCCACCTCCGCGGTCGGTACCCAGACTACGGCGCACACCCCGAACGCACCCTCTGAATTCCCGAAAACGACGGTCCCATGAATCGACCCGAGCAAGGCCCGACAGATCGACAGGCCCATACCCGGCCCCGCATACTCATCCGGGCCATGAAGTCGAGTGAGAGGCAAAAACACCGACTCGCGGTACTTCTCCTCAATGCCAATCCCATTGTCGGTTACCCGAATCAAAATCCCCCCCGAAAGCTCTCCGCTCACCTCCACCTCAACCAACGGTTCGCTTCCCTCGCGGTGGAATTTCAGCGCGTTATGCAGTAACTGTTTCAGCGCCTTTGCGAGTAGCGGGGAAGCATAGAGGGGCGGACACTCAGATACTTGCAGCCTGCCCCGATGCAGTTTCCGGAAAGGCTCGACCTGTTGGCAGGCCGCCTGGATCACCACGGAAAGACGCATCGGTCTGTCCAATTGTCCGACCAGGCTTCTCGCTGAATCGTAATCAACCGCACTTTCGATCAGTGCCTCCTGCCTTCGCGCGGCCGCAATCACTTCCTCCAGAAGGGTCAGGGTCTCCGGGCTCGGTGCGGGGTTCTGGCGTTGTATCCGCTGCGTGCTAAACAGGATGGCACGCAAGGACTGTCGCAAATCATGCCCGAACTTATCGAGTGGGAAATGCACCGAAAGCGGATGCCTCATCTGCGGTCTCTTCAGTTGCCAAGCGGTATTGTTTTAATTTGGCGTGTAGCGTCTTCGTTGAAATCCCCAATATGGCCGCCGCGCGGCTTTTGTTATTCACGGCGTGGGCTAGCGTCGCTTCAATCAAAAGCCTCTCGCCGTCCTCGATGGTCATGCCAATGTGCACGCCCAAGCCACTCGGGCTTTGTTCAGGAACAGTCGGTCGAGTATCAGGCAGGCCCCGAAATCCTGGAGTAAGGTGGTGACCCTCAAGCGTCCCCTCTCCGGCGATGATTACCGCGCGCTCCACCACATTGCGCAGTTCGCGAACGTTTCCGTCCCACCTCGCCTTAAGCAAATAGTCCATGAAGGCGGACGAACACCCTTTCACCGTCGTCCCGTGTTTCCGATTCATGGTGGCGATCATCGCTTCCACAATCCGGGGAATGTCCTCTTTTCTTTCCCGCAGCGGAGGCAACTGAATTTGAAACACGTTTAGCCGATAGAATAGATCCTCCCGTAGTTTACCGTCCTTGATCGCGCCGCTCGGGTCCCGATTGGTTGCCGCCACAATGCGGACGTCGGCTTTGTACTCCCGTGTTCCTCCCAGCGGACGAAAACGGAAATCCTCAAGCACCCGCAGTAACTTAACTTGCATCGAAAGCGGCATTTCGCCCAGTTCATCCAGGAACAGCGTTCCCCCTTCAGCCGCCTGAATCGCCCCCATGCGCCGTTCCACGGCCCCTGTAAACGCCCCTCGTTCATGTCCAAACAACTCGCTCTCGATGAGTGATTCCGGGATGGCCGAACAGTTGATCGCCACAAAGGGACCACCTCCGCGCCGGCTGTTATCATGTAACGCCCGCGCGGCCAGCTCTTTTCCGGTGCCGCTCTCCCCGGTAATCAGGACGGCGGCATTGGTCGGCGCAACCTGCCGTATCAGCGCAAACACCTCTTGCATCGGCGGGGTCTGTCCAATCAAGTCCCCTAAAACTCCGGAAAACGACAATTGCCGCCGGAGTTCCTGATTCTCTTGACCCAACCGGCTTTGCTCGGCGGCCCGATTTAACAGCAGTTCCAACGCCGTTACATCGATAGGCTTTTCAAGAAACCAGAAACCGCCTAGGTCATGAATCGTTTTCAACGCTTTATCGAGGCTTCCAAACGCGGTCATCAAGATGGTGGGGGGGACAGCTTGACGTTCACGAAGTTGGCGAAGCATTTCAAACCCGTCTAGACGAGGCATCATCAAATCGCTGAGAATCACATCTACAGAAATCGCATTCAAGAGCAGCAAAGCCTCTTCCCCATCGCCCGCCTTTTCAACCTCGTGGCCCCATCCGGAGACGACGCTGCCAAGGAATTCACGGGGTTCAGCTTCATCGTCGACAATGAGCACTCGCATGGGCAAAGTATGGCACATTAAGGAAGAACCAAGAGCCCTCTTCCGTGGGCCGAATTTTCAGCAGAATTCCTTTCTATGAATCTCCAGTCTCCCCATCAAAGCATTCAGAGTAGTTCTACACAGCCCGAGTTTAAGTGCCGCCTTCGCAATCACGCCGCCGCACTCCCTCAGTGACTTCAGCACATGTTCCCTTTTCGCCTCGTCGAGCGTTTCCGTTCGAACCATCGGCAAGGATTTAGTCCGTAGTTCTTCCACTGGCGCCGCCAGGACGTTTGTCCGGGACAGGATCACCGACCGTTGGATGAAGTTCTCGAGTTCGCGCACGTTACCCGGCCAGGACCAAGCCGACATCGCCTGCAGCGTATCCACCGGAATCATTCCAATTTCTCTGCCCATCTCTGTCGCATGAACCTGTGTGAAATGTTCGACAAGCAAACTAATATCATCGCCTCGCTCCCGCAGGGGCGGCGTGGTAATCGGAAAAACGTTCAATCGATAGAACAGTTCACTTCGAAATGTTTTCTCGGCCATCATGGAGGTTAAATCGCGATTGGTCGCGGCAATGATTCTAACGTCGACAGGGATCGATTTGGACCCTCCGAGTCGTTCGATCGTCTTCTCCTGCAGCGCCCGGAGTAACTTCGGCTGTAATTCGACCGGCATATCGCCCACCTCATCCAGGAAAAGCGTACCTCCGTGGGCTAGTTCGAATCGCCCCAAGCGCTGGGCCATTGCCCCCGTGAAGGCGCCGCGTTCGTGGCCGAATAACTCACTTTCGAGAATTCCAGCCGGGACGGCGGCACAGTTCAACGTAATGAAGGGAGCATCCTTGCGACGGCTCAACTTATGAATAGCGCGCGCTACCAGTTCCTTCCCCGTGCCGGTTTCCCCTAGGATCAAGGCGGTCGAGTCGGTCGGCGCGACTTGTTCCACTAATTCCATCACCCGCTTCATTGCGGCACAACTTCCGATAAATTCTTCAAATCCTGCCGCTACTTGCTGAACTGGTTGGCCTTTGATCGCTCGCGCGTCTCCGCCAGCGCACCGCCCGCCAAGGGCAGGAACCAACGGGCGAGGAACTAGCCCATCCTGCCGTGCCGGAGCGAATCCGTTGAGCGCGATTTCCTCAAAACTTATGGGCCGGACCGCCGCGAACCAACGAAAAGGTGCCGTCTCCAGAATCACAGCGGCAATCTCGGCAAGAATTCGCGTTCCATCTTTCCGGATCAACTCTTTTCTAAACGGCTCGACATCTACTAAGCTCAGTCCGCCAGCTCCAGACCGGGAAAGATCGAATCTCGGGCATGGCGACGGCGCCAGATGCCGCCAGCCTAGGCAACCCTCCAGAAGTTCATCCATGGAGTAACCGAACAGTTCCAGGAAGCCATCACTTGCCCGCGTAATTTGGTCTCCATCGCCCAGTGCCGAAGCTGCGACTCGCATTCCCGGAATAGCTGCTTCGCCGGTTCTTCGGTACCCGCTTACCTGCGGTGGATCGAGCTGCGGGGGCAATTGATTGCGGTAGCGGTAGGACGTTGTGAACCCACTTTGAGACGCGTTGTTCACTATCATTATTGAATCTCCTTTGCCGTTCGAAAGGAAGCCCTCGCTTCTTCGATCACTATCGAATAAAATCAAAAGCTTCTCGATCGGCAGCGAGTTCTACTGCAATCTAACGGCCAATCGTATGTGGTTGAAAAGATTAGGGGATCTTGAACGATGTGGGAACTTATCTCCCTATCAGTCGAACAATGGTAGAAACGTAACAGCTTTCCCAACCAAGGTTCGAAGGTCGTCGGAGGATTTGGCCTTGGCCCTTTTTTCGTGCGATAACGCGTGGGGCGGGGATCGTATACAATCTACAAAGGGATAAATAGCGTTTGTCCGGATCTTCAATGCACAATCGAAACTTGTTGCCGCCGGAGTCGGGTCAATCGGCCCCTCAGGACTGTAGCCCGGAAGGCGATCGGGATGGGGAATGGTTGTCGGCGGCGATCGTGGAAAGTTCGGCCGATGCTATCCTTGCGATCGACTTGCTAGGCACCATCCTCAGTTGGAACACCGGCGCGGCGAGGTTGTTTGGCTACCGGGCCGAAGAAGCAATCGGACAATCAATTAAGCTCTTAATTCCCGTTGAGCAGTCATCGGAGCCGGAGCAGACCCAAGTTCCTTACCGCCGCGAGACGTCCAGGCTCACCAAAGACGGGCGCCGGATTCCGGTTTCGATCACGGTTTCTCCCCTCCAAGACCGCGACGGTCGAGTCATCGGGTCTGTCGAAATTGCTCGCGAGGTGACTGAGGGCAACTCTCCAGCTCCCGGGGGTCCCCCGTCTGGGACGTCGGGAGAATCATTCCAGCAGGCGAATAGAGAAATCGCGCTAAACGGCCGCCCCCTTGAGGTCAATCACAGCCTGAGCGATACCCCCGGCTACTCCGCCGCGGAGTTGGGGCGAATGAAGCCGGTCGAGTTAAACCATCCAGACGATCTGCCGGGAGACCACGGAAACCTGAATACGTTTTCGCCCGTGGCAGCTTTGCCCGGAGAAA
>JBBRIO010000057.1:0-14677 GCA_038220855.1 Bryobacterales bacterium
TTGATGTTGCCATCGTTCAAACCCTGTTGCTGCAGATTGCCATTGAACTGGGGGAACGGACGGTTCAACTGGTAGCGCGATAGCGTCGTCGCGGTCCCGAAAGGTGTTCCGGTGAAAGCGCCGACACCCCGGAACGGATTCGGCAACTGGTCGTTACAGAAGTTCGGCAATCCACCCTGCAGCGCATCGCACTGCTTCATGAACGCCGCGCTCGGAATGTTTCGCGCAATCTCTGTTTCGCGGTTCCGCGTAATGCTCCCGATGTAGGAAACGTCGAGCACGCTCTTCGAGTTCACTTGGTACTGAATGCCCAGCGAGAACTGGTCAATCGCAGGCAGCTTGAAGTCCGGGCTCCAACTTGGGAAGTCCCGGCCCACAAACGTCGCCGCACCCAAACCCGCGCCGGCCGGCCGCGCAAACCCGTTCGGAAACGGATTGCTCAGCACGCCCGTAATCGGCGTCCGGCCATCGTCCAAACTCGCCACCATCGGCGTGTTCGTCTCAAAACCAAAACTCCGCAGATTGTTGTTGCTCGGGTTCATGTAGTAACGGCCAAAGCCCCCACGCAGCACCATCCGGTTGTTTAACTGGAAGGCCGCGCCAATCCGGGGCTGCCACGTGTTGTTGTACAGCGCGCCGGAGTTGGCCGGGTTGCCTCCCACGCCGGCAAACTGCAAGCCGCCGCGCAGAGGAAGCCCCGGAACCTGAACGTTGCTGGTCGCGCCCGGATCAAAGCCGCGGTTGATCCTGTTGTACTTCTCGGTCGCCGGCGCATTAATGTCGTAGCGCAAGCCCAGATTCAGCGTCAGCCTCCGGCTTACTTTCCAGTCATCCTGGAAGTACAGCGCCGTGTACCAGTTCTGGTAGAACGGATACATCGGGAAGAACTGTTGGCCGCCCAGGGTACGGTCACCGTTGAAGTTGCCTGGCATCCCGAGCAGGAAACTGGCGAAAGAGTCGCCCGAGTCCGCCTCGGGCTGGTTCCAGTTCCGCCGGGTCCAGTTGTCACTGAATTGGAAGTTTAGAATGTCACCGCTGTTCTGCTGAATGAAGTGAATCCGGCGCAAGTCAACGCCGCCCTTCAGCGTGTGGCTCCGCCAGTTCTTCGTCACGCTGCTCATGATGCCGTAGTTATTCGTGATGTTGATGCCCTGCGCGCGGCCCAGCGGGCTGTAACCGTTAAAGTTCCAACGGCCAAAGTAGGCCGGCGAAGGCAACTGGCTCACGAGCGAAGCAGGCAAACCCAGGCTCGTCAAATCGAAGTTCGCATTATCCCGTCCAAATCCCTTCTCGATGAAACGGTTGTACGAAGCACGAATGTTGAATATCGTCGTCGGGTTAATCGTCGACACCCAATCAATCACATAGGCGTCGTTGATCCGCTGGAACGGCTGTTGGCCATCCATGCCCGGGCCTTTGCAGATGCCGTTCGCGCAGCGCTCTTCAGTACGGTCGTTCGAAGCATGACGGATAAACGTCCGGTGCTTGTCGCCGAAGTTCCAGTCGAACTTCAGAATCAGGTTGTAGAAATCATCCTGGTTCACGTAGGTGGGTAGGATGAAGTTCGTCGTCGAATAACGCTGACCCGGCTCAATGTTGTTCGGCGTCGGCATAAATGCCATCACCCGCCGTGCTACCGGGTCGATCCGGCTTGCGGGGATCTGGTTATTCGGGAACTGCAAGCGCACAGGGTTGCCACTGGCATCTGGAGTCGAATTCAGCGGGTCGAAGATCCGAATCGGCTGCCCGTTCGGCTGGGTCAATCGGCTAAAGTCACCGGTCCGCATTTCCGGCTGCGCGAAGCTGTTCCGCAGCGGGTTCGGGGTGCCTTCGCGATAGCCCTCGTAGGTGCCCATGTAGAACAGTTTCACCGCGCCATCTTTCTTAAGTAATTTCGGAATCAGCAGCGGACCATCCATCTGAACTCCGTACTGGTCCATGTTGCCGTTCGGCCGCTGAGCGTTTGCAATTCCATTCGTCCGGCCACGCGCGTTGTTCTGGAACGAATTCGCATTCAGCGGAGCCCGTCGCAGGAACTCCCACGCCGCTCCATGATGCTTTGCGCCCCCGCTCTTCAGCACCACGTTCATCACGCCGCCGCCGGTGCGCCCATACGCCGCATCGTAGGAGTTCGTTTGAATCGTGAACTCCTGCACCGCGTCCACTACGGGCACATAAGCGATGTTGTTCCCGCCCAGCTAGGCATTGTTCGGAGCACCGTCCATCAGGAACTCATTCCGGCTCTGTTGGCCGCCATTGATCGACCATTCCGCAATCGCGCCGTTATCAAACGGCCGCTGCCAAATCGCCGCTCCGCGGAACGTCACGCCCGATTGCGTCGCGCCCAGCATGAAGGGGTTCCGCGCGTTCAGCGGAAGGTCCGCAATCGTCTTGTTGTCGATGATGCCAGACCGCGAAGCCGTCTGTGTTTCCAGCACGGCCGCATTCGCCTCCACCGTGATCGACTCGGTCAACTGACCGACTTCCATTACGATGTCGATACCCGCTACCTGACTGACATTCAGGGTGACGTTACTCCGTACCGCCGTCTTGAACCCCGACTGCGTCGAGGTGACCGTGTACTGTCCCGGCCGCAAAAAGGGCATGGAATAGACGCCCGACGGACCCGTCACGGACGTGTTCGTTTCTTGTGAGTTGTTGTTCACAGCCTTTACTGTGGCCCCAACTATCGTCGCGCCTGAACTATCAAGCACCCGGCCTGTAATCGTGCCGCGAAACTCTTGCGCCCAACCAGGCAGCGAGAGAAAGGCAAGAAGACAAGCGATCTTCGTAGATCGTTTCATCTTGGAAATACCCCTTGTGGATTTGTGTTGGGATGCGAGGAATCCCATTGCCAGGAATGCTATCACGAAGCGCACCCCTCTTGGTTTACAAACCTTCACAAATCCATGCAAACGTCACGGCTCTGCAATCACCAGTTAACCCGGCCAGATCACCACAGCCACCTCCAGCGGGTGCCCCGCCCAACTGACCTCGATCGAAGTCCGCAAGCCCCGCCCGCAGCAGTACCGTCGCCGAACGCAGCGCCCCCTCCCCGCTCTGCCCCCAAACACCGCCACCAACCCGAGTAACTAAATCCCCCTCCACATCATCGACAAGTAAGCCACCGCTTCAACTCCGACTTCACACCCTTCCCCGCCACCGTAATAGACTCCCGCCGCGCCCCCAACTTCGCCCTGGCAGGAAGGATCGCTTTCGCCCTCAAAGCCGGAATGGTTTTGGGTTCGTTTCCAGCGTCGCCGTCAACCCTTCCATCGCCAACGCCAGCGCCGTCAACGCTGAATCTCGATGTCCCTCGGATCCAAGCGCCGCAACTCCACCCGCGCCTCCGTCGACTTTCCCGCCCGCTTCATCGACAAGTCAGCCACCGCTTCAGCTTTGACTTCACCCCCTTCCCTTCAACAGTAATCGATTCCCGCCGCGCCCCCAACTCCATCACCACCTCGAGCGCTTCCTCCCCCCGCACCCCCACTTCGTTCCGTAATACCGGCTTGAATCCCGGCTGCTCCACCCGCACCGTGTACTGCCCCGGCCGCAAGTCGGCGATCGAATAGCCGCCCCGCTCGTGAGACTTCGCCATCTTCGCCGCCCCGGACTCCTTATGGACCGCGGTGACTGTCGCGCCAGCAATCCCCCCTCCCGAACCATCCACCACCCGTCCCGTCAAGGTCGCCGCCCACGCCCCTGCACTGAAGAGCGCACAGGCCGCGAAGGCACGGCTAGAGCGAACGAGGAACTCGCCCATCCCCCCATGCCGCAGCGTGTCCGTTAGCACGCGCGCCCCCGAGCGCAGCCCCAACCAACCCAAGGAACTCGCCCAATCCCAAGAGCCCGGCGTGTCCATCGTGCGCGAGTCCTTCAAAAGCCCAAGCCAAAAAATGCTCTTCGTCAACTCGTGTTCCCTCGCTAATCCCGGATGCTACCACGCCGCCCTCGCTTCTGATACCTTTTATGAAGACTCATGATCGGAACAACGGACTCGCTCCTCGCGTCCAATCTCGAAAGCGTCGATTCGGCCGAAGCCTTGGTCGTCGATGCCGCCGCTGCCCTCGGCCTGGATGAAGACGCGCGTATGGACTTGGGCCTGGCTATCCGCGAGGCCATGGTAAACGCCGTCGCCCACGGCAACCAGTACAGCCCCGATAAGCAGGTTCGCCTCATCCTCGAACGTCGCGCCGACGCCGTCAAGGTCACCATCATCGACCAAGGCGAAGGCTTCGATCTCAACCGCGTCCCCGACCCGACGCAGGGCGAAAACCTCATGCGCGAATCCGGTCGCGGCCTCTTACTCATGCAAGCTTTCGTCGACGAGTTCTCCGTCAAACGCACCGCTTCCGGCGGCGCCGAAGTCGTCCTCGTCAAGTACGCATCATAAACCCCAGGGAGAATCAACAAGGTGAGTGCTCGTTTCACAACCCGCCAAGTGGGTGACGTTACCGTAATCGATGCCGTCGGCCGTATCACCCTCGGGGAAGGCTCGTCGCTTCTCCGCGATACCGTTCGCAACCTCATCGCCGCTGGCAATAAGAAGCTCCTCCTCAACCTGAGCGAGGTCAGCTATATCGATAGCTCCGGCGTCGGCGAACTCGTCTATAGCTACACCACGGTCACCGGCCAGCAGGGCCAGTTCAAGCTCCTCGGCCTCACCAAACGAGTCCATGACCTGCTCCAAATCACCAAGCTCTACACCGTCTTCGAAGTGCATGATGACGAAACCCAAGCCGTCCGTAGCTTTTCTTGAGAACTTAACCCTCCACCCCCTACTACCTCGTGTAGGGTCATGACAGAACGAAAATTAATCCGCGTCCTTATCGCCGAACCGCAACAGTTGGTTCGCGAAGCTCTCGTTGCTCTTTGCGAACGAAACCCCGATCTCGAGGTTGTGGATCAATGTGCCGATGGCTCCGCCGCCCTCCGCCTCATCCTCCAGAAGCTCCCCGATATCGCCCTCCTCGAACTCGACCTCGCCGAGCTCCACACCCTGGAACTCCTGCGGCAGGCCCGGGAACTCCAGATCATCACCCGCATGGTCCTCATGACCGCCCGCAGCGATCGCAAGACGATCATTGAGGCCCTCCGCTGCGGTGCCCACGGCATCTTGCTCAAAAGCGGCTCCACCCGCCATCTCATGGACGCCCTCCATCAGGTCAGCGCCGGTGGCGTCTACATCTCCCCCGCCGTCGAAATCGATAAAATCTTCGCCGCCCACCGCAACCGCAAGGATAACGAGGACCCCTTCGAAACCCTCTCCGCCCGCGAGCATCAGGTCTTCACCATGCTCGTCGAAGGCCACCGCGCCAAAGAAATCGCCGCCCGCCTCGCCGTCAGCCCCAAAACCGTCGACACCTACCGCGCCAGCATGATGCGGAAGCTCGACATCCACGACGTCGCCGGGCTCGTCAAATTCGCCATCACACGCAACCTCACAAGCCTTCCTTCAACGGACTTCCACTTCCCCATCCCCGCCCTGTCCTCCTCCGCGGCCATCACCCCCAACGCCCGCGCCAAAGCCGCTGGCGACGGCTTGGGCTGACTAACGGAGGATCTTCCCGAATAGCTGCCCGCCCCGTCCGGGACCCAACCAGGTCCCGGCGTACTGGTTCTTATACAGCAACACCCGCGCCGAATACGGCCCGCCCGGCATCGCCACATCCGTAACCTGAATCATCGGCGTATCCCCCGCCCATTCGATCGTCACCGGCACCGGCAACGGCCACTCCTTCTCCCCCAGCTTCATCCGCGTCCGCAGCAGCCACGTCTTCCCCCCAATCTTTGTCATACCGTCGATCGCGTACCGCTCTTCCCCCGACAAGCCCGGCTTCTTCCACATCGTCGATTGGCCCACCAGCGCCGCCCCGCTCAGCATCGCCGACAGCTCTTTATCCAGCTGCTCCTGCGGCGTCGCCGGCCGGCTCCCGCATCCTACTAAAACCAGCAAAAACAGTAGTTTTCTCATATCGGTAGTCTCACCTTCCAACAAGCCACTCCCAGCGCGGCCGTCAGCCCCGACAGGATCCAAAACACCAGGTCATACGACCCCGTCCGCGCCAACGCCTGCGCCAACAGCACCGGCCCTATCGCCGAAGCCACCACCGTCATCATCTGCGCCGCCCCTTGAATCCGCCCCAACTCCGCCCGCCCAAACACTTGGCTCCAAACCGAAAAAAACACGACCGTCACCACCCCACCCGCCACTCCCATCGCCACTCCATATCCCATCACCTCCCCAAACGTCCTGACGAGCGGCAACACCACCAGCGACCCCGCCAATACCCCCATCCCCACTCCCATCAGCCGTTGCAACGGCCACCGCATCGCCACCCAGCCCCCGCCAAAATTTGCGAGCAAACCCAACAGCGTGCTCACCACAAGCACCGTCTGGTACGTGGTCGCGTCGAACCCTTTCCGCTCTAAAATCGACTGGTTAAACAACGCGATGCCCGAATAAACCAACCCAAACATCGCACTGGACAAGCCAAACACCCAAAACGCCGGCATCCGAACCGCTCGCCTGAACTCCATCCCCCCCGCCGGACCCGGCACCTCTTCGGTCGCCGGTGCCTCGCGCACGATCCACCACGCCAGCGGCGCCAAAACCGCCACCAACGCCCATCCCACCCCGCTCCACGCCGCCCGCCACCCAAACTTCAAAATCGCCTGCCCTACACTCGGAAACGCCGCGATAAACCCCATCCCGACGAGCAGCGCGTACACCCCCATCGCCAGGTTGATCCGTCGCGCAAACCACTTCCCCGCCAGCGCCAAACTGACCACCGACAACGCCGACTGCCCTAACCCCCGCGTCAAAGTAATCGTCACCGCCAGCACCGCCAGACTCCCCGACCCCGCCATCAGCAGCACCGTCAGGCCCAGCGCCAGCAGCAGCCCCGTCATCACCACCCGAGCCCCGTACCGGTCAACTAAACGCCCGCAAGGCAGGTTGAACGTGGCCCCAATCAGGGTCGCCCAAAGGTTGATATTCGCGTAGGCCACCCGGTCCAACCCAAAGTCCCGCAGCAGCGGTTCGGTCACCAACCCGAGCCCCTGCGTCCGTCCTGGCAGCGTCCCCACCATCGCCAGCGCCGCCATCCCTAAAACCGCCCAACCCGGATACATGGAACAATAGTAGCCCAGTGCTTTGGACCATCCGCCTCAGCGCCGCCCTCTACGCCGTCACTCTCTACGGCCTCTGGCGTCGCCTCCCCTGGGCTCGCCCGCTCTCCGCCCTCGCCTACGCCCTCTACCTGGCCCACATCTGCCTGGCCTTTGACCAGCGCTATGCCTGGAGCCACGCCGTCGCCTACGCCGAAACCGCCCGCCAAACTCGCGAACTCTTCGGCCTGGACTGGGGAGGAGGCATCTATTTCAACTACCTCTTCACGCTCCTCTGGCCCATCGACCTCATCTGGTGGCGCCGCCCAGTTTCAGTCGGGATCCACGCCTTCATGATCTTCATGTTCCTGAACGGCGTCGTCGTTTTTGGAAAGTGGTGGCGTTAGCGCGCTTGGAAGGAAGCCAACAGATACTTCAGATCACGAACCTGAATTCGAAGTTGGTCGGAGTCGCCTTCCACTCGCTGCAGCCGGCTTAACTTCTCTCGTTCCCGGTCCCGCTCCGCAATCAGGCTATCCCGATCGCGCCACCACGATTCCCGATCCGCCGTGTGCATCTCGTGGTTCGTCTCTAAAATGCCCTTCACGTTTTCGTAGGCGTTACGCGCGTCCTGTAAGGCGATCTCGAGCATCCGCAGCCGTCCCTCTGCCTCGTGGTCCACTGTCCGCGACGCCTTCAGTTCAGACTCCAGCGACTCGATTCTCAGCTCTCTCGCCGACAGCGTGGCCTGCAACAAAGCGACCGCCGTTAGCAGATCTCTTTCCCGTTCTTCGGCACTCATGACAAACAGATGCTACCATGACAAGTTGGAAGAGTATTGCTGTGGATAAAGTAGAACGCGAACATTTGAAGCACGACCGCTTTGCTGAAGAGGTCACCCATTCCGTCGAGTTTGTCGCCGGGCACAAGAAGCAGTTCGGTCTGTATGCCGGCATTGCCGTTGCCGCAGTCGTCATCGGCTTCGGCGTCTGGTTTTACATGGGCAAGGAAGCCGAGGCTCGGCAGGAGGCCCTGAAGGTCGCTCTGCAGACCCAGGACGCGGCCATCGGACCAGGTTCGAACCCCTACGTAAAGTCCTTCCCCACCCAGGCGGAAAAAGACGCGGCCGCCCAAAAGGCGTTCACCGATCTCGCCAGCCGCTATCCGGGCAAGGAAGTCGGTGCCATCGCCACCTATTACCTCGGGATCCTGGCCGCTGACGGTGGTAAGTATAGCGAGGCCGAGAAGCACTTCCAGGTCGCCGCCGATTCCGGCCAGACCGAATACGCCGCGCTCGCCAAGTTCTCGCTGGCTCAGATGTACGCTAAACAGAATAAGAAGGCGGAAGCGGAGAAGATTCTCCGCGCCCTGGCCGATTCGCCCACCATGTTTATCTCGAAGCCGCAGGCGCAGATTGAACTCGCCAAGGTGATCGCCCAGTCCAAGCCGGACGAAGCCAAAAAGCTGCTCGAGCCGTTGCGGATCTCGCCGCGCAGCACCGTCTCCCGTTGGGCCGTCACCGCCTATGGCGACGCCAAACTCAAGTAATCCTGCTCCCTTCGCGGCTCTCCGGCTTCGGCCGGAGATGAGCCGGGGTCGGCGATATCCGGAGCTGTCGCATCCCTACCGGACTGAGTTCCAGCGGGATCGCGATCGCGTCATCCACGCCCGGGCGTTCCGCCGGTTGGAGAACAAGACCCAGGTCTTCCCCTCCGGCCTCTCTGATCATTTCCGCAACCGGCTCACGCACACGATTGAGGTGGCCCAGATCGCTCGCACCGTGGCCGCTACGTTGGGCCTGGATGAAGATCTCACCGAGACGTTGGCCTTGGTCCACGATATTGGTCATCCCCCCTTCGCCCATGCCGGGGAGGAGGAACTGCGCCGCCAGATGCAGCGCTTCGGCGAGACGTTCGAGCACAACCTCCACGCCCTCCGCATTGTCGAAAGTTTTGAAGCCCGTTATGCCCGCTTCCCGGGGCTAAACCTGACCTTCGAAGTCCGTGAGGGCATCGTCAAGCACTCCCGGGATCTCGTCCCCGGCGAGTCCGCGGAGCTCGACGGCTACCTGCCGGAACTGCGGCCGCCGCTCGAAGCCCAGATCATCGACCTCGCCGACGAAGTGGCCTACAACACGGCCGATCTGGACGACGCGTATTCGGCCGGAATGTTCTCGATCGACGAGATCCGCGCCGCCGTTCCGGCCTTTTCCGACATCTGGGAAGCGATTGAGATGCAGTTCCCGGGGGCGGAAGAACGGGTCCAGTTTCTCGAGACGTTGCGACAGGTGATCAATCTCCTCGTCTCCGGACTGCTCGATGGCACGGCCGCCGCCGTTGGCGCGTCTGGCGTCGAGACGGTGGACGACGTTCGCCGCTTCCCCGACCGGCTCGTTCGGTTGACGCCGACGGCGACCGAAACGGGCCGCGAGTTGAAGCGGTTCCTGCATCGCAAGGTGTACCAATCGGCGGCCCTGCTCGACGCCCGCAATCGCTCCGTCCGGATGATCGCCGAGCTGTTCCAGTACTACGAGGCGGCACCGGATCGTCTCCCGCAGCCTTATCGCGATCAGGCCCACGAGAGCACCCCGCATCGCGTGATCTGCGCCTACATCGCCGGCATGACCGACGGCTACTGCAGCCGAGTCTACGCCGACCTGATCGGGTAGCATGCCCCTGGAACGCAAAGCCCGTCGTATCCAAGCCGCAGTCGTTATAAGCCTGCTGGCGAGCATCCTGGCCGCCTATCTGGCGACGCTGGGGAGCTTGCCGTTTGTGGGGAAGATTCTCCGCTACTTGTTCTTCCTGCCCATCGTGATGGCGGCGCTCTGGTTTGGATGGCGCGGTGGCCTGGCGGCGGCTATGCTCGCTACCGTGCTTTACCTACCGGCGGACCCGAGCGAAGATGCGACCGTCGAAGCGGTCGACCTGTTCCTAATCGGCTCGATCATGGGCATCCTCGCCGATCGGGAGCGACGGAAGCGGATTCTGCTTCAGCAAGCAACGCGGGAACTTGGTGCCGCCTACGATCAGTTACAGGACAACATGGCCCGGCTGCGACAAGCCGAACGCCTTTCCGCTACCGGCCACTTGGCGGCTTCGCTGGCGCACGAGATCCGGACCCCGCTCGCTTCCATTGAAGGCGCGGCCGAAATGCTCGACAGCGACCTCGCCCCCAGCTTGCGTTCGGAGATGACGGGGATCCTGCGCAAGGAGTCCCGCCGGCTGAGTCGACTGCTGGCCGATCTGCTGAACTACGCCAAGCCTCGTCCGCCGGAGTTCACAGAAAGCGACCTTCGCGACGTCGTCAGCGCCGTGGTCATCCTGGCGTCGCCCTCCGCTCGTCAGCAAGAGGTAAAACTTCATTTCGCTCCCCCGGCGTACCCGGTTCCGCTCTACTGCGATGGGGAGCAGTTGCAGCAGTTGCTCCTGAACCTGACCATGAATGCCGTCCAGTCGATGCCGAACGGAGGCAAGATCGAGTTCGCGGTAGAGTTCGCCACCGAGTCGGTGATCGTTCGCATAGCCGACACCGGCCCTGGTATTCCGCCCGACCAGCGAGACCGCATCTTCGACCCGTTCTACACTACAAAGCCTGACGGCACCGGTCTCGGCCTGGCCGTCTGCTCGCAGATCGTCGACGCCCACCGAGGCAGGATTTTGATTCTGAACCGCGAGCCACACGGCACCGAATTCGTCGTCGAACTCCCCGTCCGCCCGGAGACCCTTCCATGATTCCTACGATTTTGCTGGTTGAAGACGACACGTCGCTGCGGCGGATCATGCAACTGCGGCTGGAGGGCGGCCCCTACGCCGTCACCTGTGCTTCCAGCGCCGAGGAGGCGCTTACCGCCCTGGAGCGGCAGCCGTTCCATTTGGTCGTTTCCGACCTGATGATGCCCGGGCAATCGGGCCTTGACCTGCTGCGGCGGGTGAAGGCGGACTACCCGGAGACGCCGGTGATTCTGCTGACCGCGTATGGCTCGGTGGAATCAGCCGTCGAGGCGATGAAGTGCGGGGCGCTCGACTATCTCACGAAACCGGTGGAACAGACGGACCTTCTGATGACCGTGGCGCGAGCGCTGGAAACCCAGCAACTGCGAGAGGAAGTGAAGACGCTGCGATCGAGCGTGAGCGCTAAGTACGGGTTTGAAAACATCCTCGGCCGGTCGCCGAATCTGCTCTACGTCCTTGATGTGGCGGGGCGGGCGGCGCAGTCGGAAGCGACGGTTTTGATCAACGGGGAGACCGGGACCGGCAAGGAGTTATTCGCCAAGGCGATCCATTTCAACTCGCCCCGGCGGGAACGTCCGTTCGTGGCCATCAACTGCGGGGCGATTCCGCGCGAGCTGCTTGAAAGCGAGCTGTTCGGCCACGTGAAGGGATCGTTCACGGGGGCGATCGCGCACAAGAAAGGCCGGATTGAAACGGCGGACGGCGGGACTCTGTTTCTGGATGAAATCGGCGAGATGCCGGGCGAGTTGCAGGTGAAGCTGCTGCGGGTGATTCAGGAGCGGGAGATCGAGAAACTGGGCGCGACGGAACCGTTGCGGGTGGATGTCCGCGTGGTGGCGGCGACGCATCGGAACCTGGCGGTGATGATCGAAGACGGGACTTTTCGGGAAGACTTGTACTACCGGCTGGCGGTGATTCCGCTGGAGTTGCCGCCCCTGCGGGAGCGGCCCTGCGACATCCCCGATCTCGTGAACTTCTTCTTCGATCGGGCCCGGAAACGGGCGAATCGACCCGGCCTCGTGATGCCCCAAGCGTTGATGCCGTACTTCGTCGGTTACCGGTGGCCGGGGAACATCCGGGAGCTGGAAAACATCATGGAGCGGATCACGGTGCTGGCGCGGGCGAACGAGATCAGCATCGCCGATCTGCCCCCGCAGATCGCGGCGGTCGGGGCTACCCCGAGCGCGATGCAACTGGACTTGCCGTCGACGGGGATATCGCTCGAGAACGTGGAAAAGGAGCTGATTTTGAAGGCCCTTGAGAAGTGCGACTGGAACCAGACGCACGCGGCGAAGTATCTCGACATCAGCCGGAAGACGTTGATCTACCGGATGGAGAAACACGGGTTGACCCGTACAATGGAAGGGTGAGCAGTCCTGTAATAGTCATTGGTGCCGGGTTGGCCGGATCGGAAGCAGCGTGGCAGATTGCCGAAGCCGGGCGGGAAGTCGTGCTGTACGAGATGCGGCCGCACAAGTCGACGACGGCGCACCAGACCGATCAGCCGGCGGAGCTCGTCTGTTCGAACTCGCTCAAGAGTGAAGCGGAGAACTCGGCGCCCCGGCAGTTGAAGCAGGAGATGCGGCGGATGGGCAGCATGTTGCTGGCGGCGGCCGACGCGGCGCGGGTGCCCGGAGGGCAGGCGTTGACCGTCGACCGGGAACTGTTTTCGAGCTACATCATCGACCGGTTGACGCGGCATCCCCGGATCACGATCAAGCGGGAGGAGATCACGCGGGTGCCGGAGACGGGCACGGTGATCATCGCTTCCGGGCCTTTGACTTCGGACCCTTTGGCGCAGGACATTGCGCGGCTGACGGGCAGCGAGCGGCTATACTTCTACGACGCCATTTCGCCGATCGTGGACGCCGAGACGATCAACTACGACATCGCGTTTCGGGCGTCGCGCTACGGCAAGTCGATCGACGGCACCGACGACTACGTGAACTGTCCGATGAACAAGGCGGAGTACCTGGCGTTCATCGCGGCGCTACTCGAGGCGCAGAGCTACGAGGCCCATATCCCCGAGGACAAGACTCCGTACTTCGAAGGCTGCCTGCCGATTGACCAGATTGTGAAGCGGGGGCCGGAGACGCTGCGGTTTGGGCCGATGAAACCAACGGGCCTGGACGACCCGCGCACGGGACGCTGGCCGTATGCGGTGGTGCAGTTACGGCAAGAGAATCTGCGGGCCGACAGCTACAACCTAGTGGGCTTTCAGACGTCGCTGAAGTTCGGGGAGCAGGCGCGTATTTTCCGGATGATACCCGGCTTAGAGAACGCGTCGTTCCTGCGTTACGGGCAGATCCACCGGAACACGTACATCAACGCTCCGACGCTGTTGAATGGCTTCCTGCAACTGAAGGCGGAGCCACGGATCTACTTTGCGGGGCAGATCTCGGGCGTGGAAGGCTACGTCGAATCGATCGCGACCGGCATGCTGGCGGGGCAGTTTGCGGTGGACCCGGCTCCAAGGCCGCTGCCGCGGGAGACGGCGTTGGGCTCGCTGCTGCACTACATTACGGGGGCGGACCCGCGGCACTATCAGCCGGCGAACATCACCTTCGACCTGCTGCCGACGCTGGACGAAGAGACGCGGAAGGTGCTGCGGAAGGACAAGAAGGCGCGGCACGCCGAGGTGTGCCGGCGGGCGACGGCGGCGATGGAAGAGTATCTGGCCCCGGTACCGGCATGATCGAGATCGGGGCAGCGGCGGAGCAATACCTGGTCAGTTTGACGCGCGCAAACGCTTCGCCGACGACGATTGAGACCTACCGGATTGCGCTGGCCGACTTCGGAACGTTCGCGGGGACGGAGGCGACGATTGAGGCGATTGACCTGCTGCAGTTGCGGAGTTGGCTAGCCAATTTGTACGACCGGAAGCAGCATCCGGCGACGATGCGGAAGAAGATTGCGGCGGTGCGGAGCCTGCTGCAACATGCGGTGAAGCAGGGGTGGAGGGAGAGCAACCCGGCGAAGCTGTTGCTGACGCCGAAGCTACCGAAGACGTTGCCGCGGGTGCCGACCGAGGAGCAGACGGCGGCCGTGATGGACGGGGAACATTCGACGCGGGACGGGGCGATTCTCGAGCTGCTGTATGGCTGCGGGCTGCGGGTGAGCGAGATGGTGGGCTTGAACCTGGAGGACCTGGACCGGGAAGAGAAGTGGCTGCGGGTGATGGGTAAGGGGCGGAAGGAGCGGCAGGTGCCCTACGGGGGGAAGGCGAGCGAGGCGTTGGACTTGTATCTGGCGGAGCGGGCGCCGGAGACGATGGACGAGCGGGCGGTGTTCCTGAACCGATTCGGGCGACGGCTGACGGCGCGGGGGGTGCAGCTGCTCGTGAAGCATCACGGGCAGATGGCAAACGGGGACGCGAGCCTGCATCCCCATGCTTTGCGGCACGCTTATGCGACCCATTTGCTGAGCGACGGGGCGGATTTGCGGGCGATTCAGGAGCTACTGGGGCACGCTAGTTTGTCGACGACGCAGCGGTATACGCAGGTTTCGCTGGCGGATCTGATGGTGGTTTACGATAAGGCACATCCGAAGGCGTAGCTTCGGGGAGGAGCAGCGAGAAGTGCTCGGTGACCTGGCGACGGGCGCTGAACAGCCCGGGCCCGACGGGGGCTTCGGCGACGAGGCGGGCGCGGCGATGGGCGCGAGAGAAAAGGCGAAGCCTTGGCAGGCGGCGGAGGTACGGGCGCTCGTGAGGACGACGACGGGGCGGATTTGCGGGCGATTCAGGAGCTACTGGGGCACGCTAGTTTGTCGACGACGCAGCGGTATACCCAGGTCTCGCTGGCGGATCTGATGGTGGTTTACGATAAGGC
>JBBRIO010000058.1:0-14666 GCA_038220855.1 Bryobacterales bacterium
CCGTATTAGCGTCCGTCTGCCCGCCGATGACATAAACCTTCCCATTGAACGCCGCTGGCATCAAATGATTCAACGCCACCGGCAACGGTGCCGCCACGGTCCAACTGTCTGTCGCCGTGTCATAAACCTGCACCGTATTCACCGACATCCGGGTCGACGGATACCCCCCAATCACATAGATCTTCCCATTCAGCCCCACCACCCCCATCTCCGAATTCGCCTCCGGCAACCTCGCCCGGCTGCCCCATCCCCCCGCCGCCGGCGAGGTCGGCGCGAGCAACGTCCGATTCGCAGCCACCAAGTCCACCGAAATCTCCAACTCTAACCGTCCCCGCTTCCCCGCCAACTCGCGGGGCAGCGGCCCCAGGTTCATCTGGTCCAGCCCCATGAACACGCTATGCGCCTGCGCCGCCTGCACCGGTATCGAAACTCCCCCCGCCGTCGCGTTGATCCGCCCTAAAGCCGCGTTCCGAAATCCTGTCCCAAACAGCACCAGATAAACGTCCTGCGACCCGTCCCCCACGTCCAGCGCCGCCGGTTCCCACCGCGTCGAACCACCAAAGCGCTCAAACAAATCCACCTGCTGTTGTTTGCCGAAAGAAGCGTAAACCGCAAACCCTGCCGGTGCGCCTTCACCTGAAGAGTTTGCCGTAAAAATCCCCGGCGCCACCCGGCCAATCCGCACGATTGCCGTCGCCACGGTCTCCCCGCCCCGTCGTAAGGCGATCGTCGCCGCTCCATCCGCCGCGCCCGCTGGCAAAACGAAACTCGCCTGCCCCGCCGCGATGGCTACCGTCGCCGCCGCGATTTCTCCCACCGTTATCGAATACCCGCCCGTCTCCGTAATCACCGGAGAAAAAGCAGTCGCGATCATGCCCGGTGCCAGCCCGCCGCCCCGTTCATAAGTAGCTGCCGAGACCACTGTCATTGTCGTCGTCTGCGCCATCATCTGCCAAGCCAACAAAACAATCCCGTATCGCCACATAAAAATAGAGTAAATCACCGCCGCCGCCCTAAGCGGGGCGCCCCCGGATTTTGCCTGCTGCTAGAGTCGGGGTATGCGATCTACCCTGTTTGCTCTGCTGGCCGTTTGCTGCGGGCTCGCGTTGTGGCTCTCGGCCGCCCGCACACTCACCCTGTGGATGGATAGCCTTCAAACGCGGCAGCTAAAGTCGGAACCCGTGACGGAGGTCCGCTGGGACCGGACAAGC
Organism: Bryobacterales bacterium; assembly: GCA_038220855.1. Taxonomy (GTDB): domain Bacteria; phylum Acidobacteriota; class Terriglobia; order Bryobacterales; family Bryobacteraceae. Next base: position 1,212 of record JBBRIO010000058.1, read on the forward strand.
CTTGAGTTCAACGGCGTGCATCTGGACACTTTCACGACGGAAACCCTTCTGTCAGGCTTGGCCGTGGTCGCTGGGCCGGGTGCCCGAATGTCGCTCGAATATCAAGGGAAGAAATTCCCCTGCGGACCGGCCGGCTCTGCGTTCACCTTCTCCCCAGACCCCGGCGACATCGTCACGTTCTCAAGTGAGATCAGCCATTTTAGTTGGCACACGCCGCTCGAGATGAACTTCATGACGGGATCCGCTCCCTCGTGGCGGCGTCATCAGTATCGGCGGCTGACCTGGACCAAGCCGAGCCACGCAAGTCTAGAGATTCTATGGCGGATCGGCCAAGGCTACTTCGCCGAAGGCGGTTGGCGCCCCGAAGGACCCATTGCCTACGTTACAGCCGGTTTGGTGAGCGTGACGATTCACGAAGCGGTTTTGTAAGCCGCCGCCGTCGACTACACGCTGTAGTTCACCAAAGTGACGGTTCAAACCCAGACGCCGGGGCTTCGTTCCATTTCCTGAGCGGTTATTTAGGATACGGATGGTGGTATGGGAAATAGGGCTTCAATAACCAGCGCGTCATTTGGGCAGATTGCTCGCCATGGCCCCTACTATTTTTTACATACAACAGAGTTCGCTCAAACCGGGACAACCCGTTTCTGTGCTGGCGCTTCTTACCTCGAACTGGCATTCTCCCGTCACGGCCGGGACGGATTGGGCAAGTGCTTGGAGCCAGTGGCTACCCACGTGCATGGGAGATGGCATGTTTCCAAATCTTTTGATTGGATTACTTTTCGTCGCTGGACTCACCTTCAGCCCTGCCACAGCCCAAGTAGTGATTCGAATCGCACCGCCTCTTGCCCAGGTCGAGCTTAGGATGGCGCGCCCTAGCCGAGATCATGTCTGGGTGCGCGGCTGTCAACGCTGGGACGGTGGAAACTTCGGCTGGGCTCCCGGCGGATGGGAACGGCCTCCGCGCCCCCGTGCCCGTTGGGTGCAGTCTCGCTATCAGTGTCAGCGCGGTGGTTGGGTCTTTGTCGAAGGCAACTGGTGCTGACCGCCGCTGGTCAAGTGACGAAGCAGAATTATCAACTCACAGCAAGCTTGTAAGGAAAGAACACCTATGTCATTGGGCATCTACATGATTGGCTACCTTCTCATGATCGCGGGATTGATCTACGGCGCAACGCTACTTCATGTGGCCACCCAGTGGATCGCAGTTGGCTCACTCATTCTGGTCGGCCTCGCGATTCTGACCGGCGTCAAGGCGACAAGGCAAAAAGATTCTTCGTGATGTTTCGGCCTTAAACGTTGCAGGAAATGGGGCCTTTCCGGAATCCTGGTGGCCTCGCGGGCCAAATCATACCTGCAAGTGCGACACGCACAAAGGAGTCCCCTCCCGCGTCTGATTTCTGCCACGCGGGCCCGAAATCAGACGGCACCATTTGCCGCCTTGGAGCAACAAAGCGAAACCGTTTCCCACCTCCTGGCGCAGGTGCCTGCCGCCTCCTCTACAGCCCCACCACCACCAGAAATTCCTCGATCGTCGATCCCGCCCTCGCAACCAAAGCGCGTAGCGTTCCCCGCGCGATCAGGGAATGCCTCTCCGCGGCTGCCGGACCACTTTCCTGCAAAACCGCGAACGACCTCACGGGGTCGAAGTAGCGGCACTACCGGCCTTAAACGGCGACTTCAACCTCGCGCGTGGAAACGGTCAGTGGCATCCCCTGCGGCGCGTGCTCGGCGAGGCACTCCCGGATAGCATCACCGATGTTCGCTTCCGCCTCCGCCTCAGTAAAGCCTTGGCTCACGCACCCAGGGATAGACGGGCACTCCGAAATGGAAACGCCATCCTCGTCCTGTTGCATGGTGATGGTGAACTTCAATCCTCGATCATAACCTCCTTTCGGACATACATGACCAGTTGCGTTAAGCTAATCGGAACACATGCCCCTCGCCCCCGGCACCAGATTCGGTCCCTACGAAATCCTATCCCCCTTAGGCGCCGCCGGCATGGGCGAAGTGTATAAGGGCCGCGACACGAAGCTCGACCGCCAAGTCGCCATCAAAGTCCTCCCGCCCGGCATGGCCGACGACCGCGAACGCCTCGCCCGCTTCGAACGCGAAGCCAAAGTCCTGGCCTCCCTCAACCATCCCAACATCGCCCAAATCTACGGCCTCGAAGGCAACGCTCTGATCATGGACCTGATCCCCGGCCAACCCCTCGAATCCGCCCACGAAAAGGGCATTACCCACCGCGACCTGAAGCCAGCCAACAACATGATCACGCCCGAAGGCGTTGTCAAGGTCCTCGACTTCGGCTTAGCCACCGCCCCGCCGCGCGAAGCCGGCCCAGACCCTAGCAACTCTCCCACCCTCACCCTGGCCGCGACCCAAGGCCGGCCTCATCAGGGGCACTGCCGCCTACATGAGCCGCGAGAAGGCCGCCGGCAAACCCGTCGACAAACGCTCCGACCTCTGGAGCTTCGGCGTGGTGCTCTATGAGATGCTCTCCGGCGAAAAGCTCTTCGCTGGCGAAACCGTCTCCCTCACCCTCGCCGACGTCCTCACCGCGCCGCTCGATTTCTCCAAACTTCCCGAATCCGCTACCGCTGATCTCGTAAAACGATGCCTGGAGCGCGACCCCCTCAAACGCCTCCGTGATATTACATCGCCATAGATGCCTGCATCGCGAACCCAGCCAGCGCTGCCCCAACCCCTAAGCTCGCCATCACTCGCCCCGCCAGTCGCCTCCCCTGGCTGGTCGCCGCCGCCTGTGCCGCCGGACTCGGCTACACCGCCTTTCAGCTATGGCACCAACCCGCGCCGAAAGTCATAGTGGCGTCCATCCTCGCGCCCGAGAACAGCACATTTCAACCTTCCAACCAGTTCGCGCTCTCCCCCGATCGCCAGAAGCTGGCATTTGTCACAGCGGAGAAAGGCTCCACTCTGCTCTCGGTCCGCGATCTCCAATCTTTCACCGCCAGAAGCATCCACGGCACGGAGGGCAGCAGGAACTCTTTCTGGTCCCCCGACAGCCAATCCCTCGCCTTGTCACCAACGGCGCGCTGAAACGGGTCGACGTTGCCGGCGGCCCGGTCGTCAAACTCTGTGACGTCGGCTTCACCTTCCAGGGCTCATGGTCCAGGCGCGGAGCCATTCTATTCTCACCCTCGAACAGTGCCGGGCTTTTTCGTGTCTTCGCGTCCGGCGGAACTCCCGTGCCGGTTACCCGGTTGGAGGAAGGCACCGAGGAACGTTTCCATCGCTTCCCGTGGTTTCTCCCCGATGGCCGCCACTTCCTCTACACGGCCAGGTATTCGAGCGACAAAGGCATCATCCTTTTGGGCGACTTAGAATCCAACGAGCGGATCGAGCTAGCGAAAGCCGCTGGCCGTGCCGTTTACGTGGAATCATCCGGGATGCTGCTTTTTTCGAGCGGCGGCTTCTATGCCGGTCCCTGTCGCCGAATCCCTCGAGCCGGCCAGCGGCTTTTGGGCAAATCATCTGTTTTCCGTGTCGCAAAATGGCGTCTTGGTTTTCTCTGGAAGCCGTCAGTAGACTAAGCCGCAACTCACTTGGCTCGACCGTTCTGGAAAGATTCTCGGCACCGTCGGCACCCCGGGCTTCGAATTGGCCGCACCCCGTATTTCGCCCGACGGAACAAACGTCGCATACTCCATGAGCAAAGATATCTGGCTCTACGATCTGCCGCGCAATACCTCGTCCCGGTTCACCTTCAGCGCCAAAGCTTCGGAGTCTCTCCGACCGGCTTGGTACGCCGATGGGCAGTACTTGGCCTTTCAGCAGAACAACACGATTGTGCGCAAAGCGGTCGGTCGCGGGCATGCTCTGGAGCCGCTCGTCGGATGGCCCGGGGAGCAAGGCGTCGACTTCTCTCCGGACGGGCGCTACATGGCGGGAGTCCGGTTGGCTGTTGGCGCCGGATATGACTTTTGGATCCAACCGTTAGAGCCCCCCGGGGCCCAAGCCCGTGCTTACTTGCACGGCCCCACCTCTGAAAGGTCTCCAGCGTTCTCGCCCTCCGAAGATTGGCTTGCCTATGAGATCCTTGACAGCGCGGGAACAGAAGTGTTTGTGCAGTCGTTCCAGAATTCGGGCCTCAAGTATCAGGTCTCAACGGAAGGAGGCCAGGGCGCAGTCTGGAGTCGCGACGCCAAGGAACTCTATTTCCTGTCACCGGACCGGCAAATGATGGCCGCATCCGTCAGGAACAGCGTCGGTAAACTGGAAATCGGCGTCCCGCAAGGGCTCTTCGATGCCCGAACGATCCCCGTCTCCAACCGCGTAGTTTCCGGGGGCGCGGTTTCCTCCCCCGCCATCCACTTGTTCGTCAACTGGCAGGCGGCGCTGAAGCCATAGACGCAATCGCCCGGCCGGAGCATCGGACCCATTGTTATGTCCCCAATGTAACGTGCTAGCGCTAGTTTAAATCCCCGGCCTGTAGTAAAGTGTTGTTTCCTATGTCACTCCAGACGAGCGTAATTACTCTCTATCTTCATCGATTGAAGAACGGAGACGCCAGCGCCGAAGGTGCGCTCGCCGAGGCCGTCTACGAGCGACTCGTCCACATGGCCAAGGCCGCCATGCAAGGCCGCTCCTCGGCCGACAGCCTCCAACCCACCGCCCTCGCCAACGAAGTCCTCCTCGAACTCGTCCGCATCCGCGACATCGACTGGCAGGACCGCCTCCATTTTTACCGCGTCGCTTCCCGCCTCCTGCGCCGTCGGCTCATCGATCATATCCGCATCACCCAAGCCGACAAGCGCCCTCAAACCGGTCAACGCGTTCCTCTCAACGAACTCCTCTTGCCCCAAGCCGCACGCTTCGATGAAATCTTCGAAGTTCATAGCGCTCTCGAACAGCTTGAAAAGTACGACCCCGACCTCGCCGAACTCATCGAAATGGTCTATTTCGGCGGATTTACCATCAAGTCCCTGGCCGAACTCCGCGGAGTCTCCGAGAAAACTGTCGATCGCCACCTCGAACTCGGGCGCCGCTGGCTGCGAAAAAAACTCGGCCCGGTCTGTCCCGAAGGAGACGATTCCTCCGCTTTAAGTTTTGATAGGCGATGACTCCCGACCGGTGGCTCAAGATCAAAACGGCATTTCTGGAAGCCTTCTCGCTTCCCGCCCCGGAGCAATCCCGGTTCCTTGCTCGTTTGCAGCAGCAAGATCCGGATCTCGCTCATGCCGTCCGCGAGTTGCTCGAAGATTCCCCCGAAGATTCCCTCGAACTCCGCCGTTCCTGCTGGCTCAATGACTCCCCGCCCGCCGAACACCTGCTCGCCCCCGGTGCCTGCCTCGCTGCTCGCTTTGAAATCATCCAGTTTCTCGGTGCCGGCGGCGCCGCCGAAGTCTATCGCGCCTTTGACCGCCAACAACAGGAACTTGTCGCCCTCAAGATACTCCGCCGCGAATGCCTCCCCGACCACTCCGCCCTCCTCCTTCTCCGGAATGAGTTACACACCGCTCGCCGAGTCACTCATACCAATGTATGTCGATTGCATGAATTCTATCCCGCCGCCGGAAACGTCGGGGCCTTCCTCACGATGGAACTCCTCAACGGCCAAACCCTCCAGCAACGGCTCGCATCGGACGGTCCGCTAGCGCCCCAGCAAGCCCAACCGCTCATCACCCAAATCTTCGATGGTCTCGAAGCCGCCCATCAACACGGCGTCATCCACCGCGACCTCAAACCCGGCAACATCATGTTGACCGAAGCCTCCCGCGTCGTCCTGATGGATTTTGGCCTGGCCCGCGATGTCCAGCGCGCCGCCGACCTCGCCACCACCATCACCCAGAACCGTTTCGCCGGCACCCCCGCCTACATGGCGCCGGAGCAACTCAAGGGCGAACCCGCCACCTTCGCCTCCGATCTGCACGCCCTCGGTGTCCTCCTGTTCGAACTCTTCACCGGTACCCGCCCGTTCGACGGAGCCAGCCCGGTCGAAACCGCCGCCCGCCGCCTCCACGAACAAGCGCCTCGCCCCCGCGTCAACGGCGAGTTTCTGGAACGACGTTGGGAGCGCGTCATTCAACTCTGTCTTTCGAGCGACCCGAAAGCCCGCCCCGCCTCCGTCGAAACAGTCCGCCAACTCCTGGCCGTCGGAGCCCCGCTCCTCTGGGGACGCCGCAACCTCATTTTCGGCCTCAGCTTCAGTGCCACGGCCTGCCTCGGCGGCGTCGCATGGCAAAACTGGGCCGATTCCTCAGGGATTGCCGCCGAAAGCCAAACCGCCGCCTTCGATCATTACGTCCGCGGCAGCAAACTTCTCGAAGAATTCACCCCCGTCAGCGTCCGCGCCGCCATCGGCGAGTTCGAACGAGCGCTCCAGCTCCACCCGCGCTTCGCATTGGCCATGTCCGGCCTCGCCGACGCTCATCTCTACCTGAAAAACGTCGAACCGCAGAAGGCTGCGGCTCACCTTACCGCCGCCGGCCGTCTCGCCACCCAAGCTGTTCAAACGGAACCGATCCTCGCCGAGGGCCACACCTCCCTGGCCGCCGTTCGCCAGGCGGAATGGCGGTGGCGGGAAGCGGAACTCAGCTATCGCGAGGCTCTTCGCCTCAAGCCCAAAGCGGCCAAAACCCACCGCTGGTTCTGCGGCCTGCTCCTTCAATTTGGGCGCAACGAAGAAGCCATCTCCCACGCCCAACGCGCGCTGGAGTTAGATCCCTACGACCGCGCCGCCCCCGCCTCGATTGGACTCTACTACTTCCTGGCCGGCCAGTACCAAGCGGCCTTGGACATCCTGGAACCGGCTGTGCGCGAGCTCGACAGCGTCGGCAAAAGCGATAGCGCCCGCTTCAACCTCGCCCAAGTCTACGCCCGCATGGGCTATCTGGCGGTAGGCGACGCCGCTCGCAACTATTTCGAAAGCGCTCTCCGCCAAGCTGCCATCGTGAAGTCGTTCGAAGCCGGCCGGCCCGGCCCCTCCCTCGCCGAAGCCCTTTACGCCTTGATTCACTCTCTCCTCGGAGACCTTCCCCAAGCCGAGCCCTATTTCGCCCGCATCCTGGCCGACTATGCCAAAGGCCAAGTGCCCGCCCTCCACGTCGCCTGGGTCTACGCCGTCCAGCATAAGCTCGACGAAGCCGTCATCGTCTTAGAACGGGGTTTGGCCAGCCACGATCCCACCCTGCTCTACATCAAGGTAGTTCCCTTCCTTGAAAACCTTCGCCCGCACGCAGGCTTTCAATCGATCCTCCAGCGCTTGGCGCTGTAACCCAGTCAGCAAGGAAAATCCACAATGTCAAAGTCGGCCGTTCTCAAATACAACCCCAGGGCAACCGTCCTCACCACCCACCACGGTTTCCACATCGAAACCTCGAACCACATCTTCCAGTTCCCCTCCGTCGGGCCTGAAACCTCCCACCACGGCTTCACCTTCAATTTGGAGAACGCCGTCAAAAAGATATCCGCCCAACTCGATCCGGAAGGCCGCCTCGTTCTGCGTTTCGAGGAAGAGTAATGGCCCTCGGCCCCATTCAGGAGTTAGTCCAAACCGGCCAGCTCAACCAAGCTGAACAACTCCTGCGTGGGGCCGCAATCAATGCCGTACGCACGGCCAATGAAAAACACAATCTGGCCGTAATCGTCGGCGCCCAAGGGCGGTGGCCGGAGTCGATCCAACTCCTCCGCCAAGCCCACCGGGCCGCACCCAATGACGCCTCCATCCTCAGCGACCTCGGCAAGGCCCTCCTCGAAGCCCGCCGCCCCCACCAAGCCCGCAAAGTACTTCTGGCCGCCAAAGCCCGCGCCGCTACCGCGGAAACTCTCGTCCGTCTCGCTAAAGTCCTCCTCCTCTTTGGCGAAAAGTCCGCTGCCCTCGCCGAGTGCGAAGCCGCTGGAAGCTTCCTCCCCGCCGTTCGCCTGCGCGTCAAGCTCCTCAGCGCCGCGGGTCGCCACCACGACGCCCTGGCGCTCTGGCAGCCAGCCATGGATGCCATGGAGCCCGCCGCTCCCCGCCCCGAAGACCTCGCCATTTATGCCACCCTCCACTGGCACTGCGGCAACACCGAGCAAAGCCTGGCTCTCGCTCGCCACTTCATGCGGGACAGGCCCGTAACCCCCAACTTTCACTCCATGTACGTCTCTGCCCGGCTTCATAGCCCCACCGAGACCGTCGAAGCCGCCGGCCAGGCCGCCCGCCAGTGGGGTAAGTCATATTCCGATCCGCAACCCCAACCCATACTCCGCCAGCGCCCCCGTCGTCCCCTCCGCATCGGCTACGTTACCCAGGAATTCCATCGCGGCCCCGCTATCCATTTCATCCTGCCCCTCCTCGAAGCCCGCTCCCGCGATCGCTTCCACGTCACCGGCTTCCACTGCGGCCCTCAGCGAGACCCCTGGACCCGCCGCGCCGCTCGCCAGTTCGATCAATGGCGAACGCCTTCCAACGCCGCCGAACTCGAAGCCGCCGTCCGCCAGGACAAACTCGACCTCCTCGTCGATCTCTCAGGCCACTACGGCTCCCATCTCACCCTCTTCGAAAAGCGCCACGCCCCCGTCCAACTCAGCTTCCCCAACTATCCCGGCTCCACCGGCGCCGAGCAGATGGACTACATCCTCACCGACCGTTGGGTCTGCCCCCCCGGTACCGAGCCCCAATATACCGAACAGCCGCTCCATCTCAACTCCGGCTACCTGTCTTACCGCCCTCCCCTCCGCCCCCGCTTAACGCCACCCCCCAGCCTCGCCACCGGCGTCATCACCTTTTGCCTCCTCCAGCGCCCCTCCAAACTGAACCCCGCCGTTTGGGATGCTGTCGCCCGCATTCTCGCCGCCGTACCCCGCGGCCGCCTCTTGCTCCATTACTCCGCCGCCGAACTGGATGACCCCGCCTCCCTCGCCTGCCAGCACTTTCGGGCGGCCCTCTCCACCCGGGGAGTCGCGCCCGACCGTCTCCTCTTTCGCGGGCCGCTCTCGCTGAAGGACCATTGGGCGCTCCTATCCCAAGTCGACATCGGCCTCGATACCTTCCCCTACAACGGCCAAACCACCACGTGTGAATGTCTCTGGATGGGCGTACCGGTTCTCACCCTGCGCGGCACCCTGCATGTTGCCCGCGTCGGCTGGCAAATCCTCGATCGCATCGGCAGCCCGGAACTGGTCGCCGATTCCCCCGATGAATACGTCTTCAAAGCCGTCTCTTTGGCCCAGGACCGCAATCGGCTCACCCTTTACCGCCGCCGGCTTCGCCCGTCATTTCTCGCCTCGCCGCTCATGAACGGTGCCGTTGTCAAGGATATGGAAGCTGCCTTTTTAGAGGTCACAAAATAATGAGTACCATCCCCGAACTGAGTTGGAAAGATAGCGGTCTAACGCCTTATGGACGCATGCCCACCCTCGCGGTGCCCAGCGACGCCGCGCCCGACGATTGGACCAACGAGGCGTCCTACCTGCCTTGGCGCGCCGCCATGCTGGCGCTGTTTAGCCGCGTCCTCTGGCCCGTCTGCGATGTCCAGAATCAAATGTGGCGCGGAGACGCCGTCGCCGAAATGAAGCGGCTGACCCTGGCCGATCTCGGCCTTCTCCAACAGATCCGCCAACCACGCGCCCGCCTCATCGATACCTTGCCCATCTCCCCGCTCCGCCACCTCGCCTGCCCTCCTCACCGCATCTTCTTCGAAGGCGAGGACGTCGGCCCGGCGAAGACCGTCGAATGGCTTCGTTTTTATGATCGGGACGCAAATAAGGATCTCATCCTGGACGCTATCCCGGTTTTGATGTCCCGCGGCATGAGCCGCAAAGCCCCGACCGGGATGATCTACTGGTTCAAACAGCAACTCCAGCGTCCCCGGCCCTACCAGACCTCTCTCCTTCTCGATGTCGATGTCACCTATCAGGCCGCCACGACCGGCCTGCACCCTGCTTTAGTCAGTGGTCACTGCTTGCAGGGCGTCGCCGCGTTGATGGCGGTTCTGGAACGCTTCACCCTCGACCAGGTACCGCTCTCCCCCTCCATCGTTCAGTATCTGCTTGATTTTGGAGACCGCCGCGTCATGGCGGGAGTTCACTACCCGAGCGACAACCTCGCTTCCTGGATCCTGGCGCTGGAACTCTGCGACTACGCCGTCGCCCCGGCCGTCCGTCGCCAGGTGAAGCAGCACGTCTGGCATGCGATTCGAGATCAGAGTTTGATCTACCGCCGCATTGCCAACTTCGCCAGAGACAATAGCGACTCGCCGTTCGCCGTGCTGCTCGATGAATTACGCCGTCGCGGCGACAGCGCTATGGCTCTTGAGGAAGTGGAATAATCGCCTCGGCCGCCGGCTCAAGCGGCCCCAGCGCCCGCGTCAGAAAGGCGGAGAATCTCGCCGCTTGGGGCCCGACATCGGCGGTCACCGGCTCATCGAATGCAAACGGCAGGTCAAACAAAAGGCTCAGCCTCTGCTTTTCGCCCGCGGCTTCGAACGCGGCGGCGGGAAACACGACCGGCGTTCCAAACGCGAGGCAGGGCAGGGCGACGTGCAGGCGGCTGGTATAGACGACCTCCGCCCGCCGCAGTCGATCCAGGAGATCGACGGCCAGCGCCCACTGCGCCGGCCAATCGAGATTTGGGATTTGGTTGGTAAAGGTTTCGGCTCCGGGGGCGACGGCGTCCACCGCCATCCGGCCCTGCCGAACGCCCCGGTACCGAGGCAGGGTAAGCGTAGCGCAACCGATCATTTCGCTCGGGACCCGAAAGGCGCTGAGCAGCCCCTGCGTGTAGGGGTCCCGGGCCCCGGCGGGCGAAGGGCTTTGGGCGATCCATTGAGCGAAGGCCGCTTCGTGCCGAGCCAGATGAACCCCGGCAAACACGGCTGACGAGGTGAGGTTGGGCCGATGATAACCGAGCCAGCCATTGGCGACCAATGGAATCTCCGCGCCGGTCGCGGGAATCGGCCGGTCTCGATAGGTTCCGACGCAGCCCGAACCCAGCAACCGGCAAAGCGCAATCGTCTGGATCGCATCGCCGAGGTTACCGGTGCCTTCGTGAATGAACACCCGGAAAAGAGGGCGAAAGCTCATCAGCCTAAGCTTATGTCGAATGCGGCGCAAAAGCCAGGTTTGGCTTGCCTGCGTCGGCGTCGGTCCGTCCCGATCCATTCCTCGGGGATCCTTCCTTGCTCTGGTGCCTGCGCGACCGGTTCACGCGGAGGCGAGGCAAACGTTTTGGGGTAGCCGGAGTCGAGCATCAGGACAAATCTTCGGGACTCGCGAGAAGTTACCCACCCATACTCACCAAGAGTTGACCAGCGACACGACTTGTGAGTCCGACGTTCTACGGCTCACTGCCGCGCGCTATCGCCGCGCCTGATCGTGTCGGCTTAAATATGTCTGCTGAGGAGGAAGGAGGTACGCGCCTTCGGCGCGGATGCTGGTGCCACGCTCAGTAGCCTGCCACGTGGCCGCGGTTGATGTCGGTGTGGTCAACTCTATCCGAGCGGAGGTGGTCAATTTCCCGTGAGCGCCGAGGGGAAAAATAGATCCCGCAAACATCTGGCCCGGTCTATCAAACGAATCTCGGCATTGCGGAGTTGGAACGTGGCGATTGAGTGGATGCGGAGCAGCATTTGCGCGAAAGCTTGGCCTTTTGCCGCAACAGCAGCGCTCCCATCCGCCATACTGCGGTGGTGCTTGCGGCGTTCGGCCGATCGCTGGTGGCCAAGGGTGCTTTGGCAGCGGCCGAACCGATTCTCACCGAGTCGCTCGAATTGCGGCGGGCGGAGCGCGGAAACTCGCATCCGGTCATCGCCGAGTCGCTCGTCTCGCTCTCCTCGCTTCGCCTGGCACAGAAGCGCTGTGGCGATGCCATATCTCTTGGGCGGGAGGCCGTTGCCATGTCGCGGCGGTTCCTGCCCGAACACCACCTGTCCCGCGCGACGGCCGGGCTGGGCTTGGCGCGAGCGCTGCAAGCTTGCGACGAGGCCGCCGAAGCGACCCCCCTGGCGCATCCGGACGGAGTGGATGCCAGCCGGAGCGTGGCAAATCGCCGAAGCGAAACGCTTGGCCATGGCGCTGCAAAAGACGAACTGATTTTTGAAGGATTGGCGGCCCAGTGCACGTGCCGGGGAGGAGTGCCGTCCGCTTGGCCCTATCCAAACCCGGCGTTCCATCGCCCGGCACCGACTCGGACTGGTGTTCAAATGGACCACGTCACGAGCCGCCAATAGCTTCCGACTCCCCGGTTACGTTCTAGGCCGCGGGCGCTTACTGCCGGACCAAACTGGATGCGGGTATCGCCACGCTCTCCCGTTTGGCCTGCCCTTTGCTATCGACAGCGAACCTGCCGCTGGTCTGGCCCTTAAAAGTACCCTTCTGCAACCACTCGATCGCGACATCGAAAAGAACCTCATGCTGGTTTTCAAAAATCAGGGAGTGCGACGCACAGGCGACATGAACGAGAACTTTCTGCGGCGCCGCGACCAGGTCATCGTATAGCCACGAAACTTGCACGGGCGGCACCACCTTGTCCAGATCGCCGTTGATCAGAAGCGTCGGCGTGACGACCTTCGCAGCACCTTCCTTATTGAAAGGAGTCCAAATCGGCGTCTCGTTAAGCGTCGGCGCCCTCCGGAGGCCGCTCCTTCCCCATGTGCTGCCAGTCGGATCGAAGGCGAGCATGAACCAATTAATGTAGTCGCGGATGAGCGGAGAATACTGATTCGCGCACTCCACCTGCGTATTCCAATTGTTGTGGAAGTTCTCCACGCTGAGTATGGTCGTAGGGACTCCGGCTAACGGCAGCGGAGAGGGCGGCTTAGAGGGATACTGTGCGCTGTAGTACTGGCCGGGCGCATAGAGAAGCATCCGGTCGACTTTCTTCGGGTGCAAGGCAGAGTACGCTACGGCCCGAAGACCGCCCCGGGACCAGCCCAGCAGATGCACATTGTCGACGCCCCGAAGTTCGCGGATGTATTCGACGACGCGGTCGACCTCATCCAAGTCCGACGCTAACGTTGTCAGTTGGAACGGATAAGACGGGGCACAGGTTTGCGTCAGGGTATTCCCGACCAGATTCTGCACCTGCTCGCCCTGGGACGCGTTGCAGGGGTTGTCCATCATCGGCCGGGGGCTGAGTCCGTAGCCGGTGTGATCGAAGGTGAAGGCATCGAACCCGGCGTTGGCGAGCGACTCCATCCAGCTATAATTCTCAAACCCGAGATCGAAGTCGGGGATAGCCGAGATGGTCGCACCGTGCAGGATGAGGGCCACCGGCCGTTGGGCCGGCCCGGTTTTGGCCACCTTCTCCCGCATAAACAAAGATACCCAGGCTCCTGCGTTCGCCGGCACGGTCGAGATGTGCGGAACCATGTAATCAGTGGTCCGGTATTGCGTCGATGTGGCCAACCGGGCTTGGCCGGACTTCAAGTCCTGCCCCTGGGTGCTGGCAGCAGCCAGCAAGCTAAGAGTTACCACCGCCACGGTGGTAAACACGCTTCGAGTAGTTAACATTGA
>JBBRIO010000059.1:0-14651 GCA_038220855.1 Bryobacterales bacterium
GGGAACGGCGCTGATGGTGCTGCCGGCCGCGAGCGCGCTGATGGTCGTGATCAATTTGGCGCTGCGTCCGATGTTGAACAAAGCCTGAGACTCGCTAAAATGGGCGGATGCTTCTTCGCACCGAAAAACTCAGGCTAGACTCGCAGAAACTGAATGACGACCTGAAAGCGGGACGGTACTCCGACGAGGAGGCCGTCCCGCTTTTTCGTGCTCTGGATCCTTTCGATGCCACGGCGACGTTGCTGGAAGCAAAACTGGCTTTGCAAGCCGAGAATGTGGCGCGGGCGCAGGAGCTACTGTGGCGGGCACTGACGCTGCAGCCATTGCGGCCGGCGACGTACTTCCTGCTGGCAAAGGTCATGGAAGAGACGGACGGACCGTCTCGGATGGTTTTGAAACTCCGTTGGCTGGGGCTGCGCGTGCTTTTAGCCAGCGAGGAGGTTTCGCCGCCGGATCGGGCGCTGCTGGAGCGGGAGTATCCGGACTGGGGTGGCGGGCGGGGACTGCTGTTAAGGATCGAGGAAGAGTCCGAAGTTCTCTGGAAAAAGATGGGGGATGAAACCGAAAGTACGTCGTTGTCGGACCCGTTTGATGTGTTGGTTGGATTCCTGGATGTTACCCGGGGCGAATTCGACATGACCACTCTGCTGCAGTTTCAGTTGGAGCCACTCCCGTTAGCCCCAGTCATGTTGGGGGCGGCTCGCGACGCGTTACGCGAACCGGGCCGGACGAGCGAAACAACGACAATCCTGCTGGTGGCCGCGCTGGGTATGGTGGGCGATGTGATTCTGGCCCCTGAGTTACTGGCGATTGCAGCGGAGGGGGACCTCGAACTGGCGACCCATGCACAGTGGGCGCTCGTTCAACTGCTGGGGCGATTCCCCGAGGACGGGTTCGCGTTTCTGCGGAAGGCGGTGGTCGGGCGGACCGCGGGCTGGCGGACGGTGGTGGCGGATCTGCTGGCGACGCAGCCGGATAGCAAGCCGGTAACGGAAGCTTTGCTCGCCTTGACCGAAGCATTAGAAGACATCGCGGGCGAGGCGGATGCGGGCTATTTGATGGTGTTGCTGGAGCGCGAATTGCGACGTCGGGAAGGCCCGGAGGAAGGTAAGCGGATACGAGCGATGGCGAAGGCGGTGCTGCATGGCGACGCAACCGAGCATCTGCAGATGTACGCCGGGCTGGGGGATAAGTTCGAGACGCTCGTCGAAAGTGAACAACTCATGACGTTGAGCTTCGCGGCGGTTGTGCGGGACCGGGCACTGTTCGAGAAGCACACGCCCGACGGCTTCGACGAACTCGAAGAGTTGATGGAAATGCCGGATGTGGAGCCGGTGCGGAGAGAGGTTCCGAAGATGGGTCGCAATGATATTTGCTGGTGCGGATCGGGGAAAAAGTATAAGAAGTGCCATTTGGACTCGGATGAAGGCCGACAGCCGACGGCGATTCCCAACTCGTCCGAGACGGTAGCCCAGATGTCGCAGCGCCTATTTGACCGTCTCTCTGAGTTTTCGATGACGGTGATTGCGCGCGAGGAGATGTCTACGGTGGCGAAGCGGTTTTTTGCAAAGCCGCTGGCCCAGGTGGACGACGGGGACATGGAAGAGTCCGGCTTTCTGCCGTGGCTGATGTACGACTATCCGGTGGCCAAGAATGGGCGGACGATCCTGGCGGAGTATCTGCGACGGAGTAAGAACGTGCTGAGCGAGCGGGAGTATGGGCTGCTGGAAGCGCGGCAGGGGGCCGAGCAGGGTATTTACGAAGTGACTGCCGTTGAACCCGGCACGGGGATCCATCTGCGTGAGATCTATTCGAACAAATCGGTGTATGTTGTGGAGAAGTCCGCGTCCCAACAAGTGATGGAGGGCGATAATCTCTACCAACGGGTGGAGTTGTTCGAAGGGAAGTTCGCTTTCAGCGGGCATGGTCTTTTGATCCCTCAGGGCTCGTTCGAACCATTACTGGCCTGGGTGGAGAAGGAGCGAGGGAAGTGCGACGAAGCGGCGGCGGCGTTTGTGGCGGGGCATTATCCGGAGGTGCGGCGGTTTGTGGTGCGGTCGCACGCGGCCGCGAGCGTTCAACTTCGCGATGCCGAGGGGAACGAGCTGTTGTTCTCGAAGGCGCGGTACCGGGTTTTGGATGCGGCCGCTTTGCGGAAGGGGCTGGAGAAGGGTTCTTTGAAGGGTCGGGCGTGGGAGAGTGAAGGCGAGGATGGGTACGCTTGGCTGGCGGCGGAGGGGTCCTCTGGGGGACGACGCGCCTACGGTCGGCTTAGCCTGAGCGGGAGCGAGGCGGAGGTGGAGTGTATGTCGCGCGAGCGCCTGGCAGCAGCCCGAGCGGATCTGAAGGCCCGAGCGGCAGGGGCGATCGAGCACTTGGAGGACACGTTCAAGACCGCCGCCGAGGCGATGAACGAGCCCCCCTCGGAACAACCTGTCAGCGATATCCCCGCTGAGGTGCAGCGTGATATCGTGACGCAGTACAAAGAGGAGCATTATCGGACTTGGCCGGATATCGCCCTCCCAGCTCTGGGTGGGAAGTCGCCTCGGCAGGCGGCCAAGACGCCGAAGGGAAAGAACCTTCTCGATGATTTATTACGCGATTTTCAGAAACGCGAAGAGCAGGAACGCCAGCGCGGCCGGGGGTTTTATGACATCAACCGGCTGCGCCAGGAGCTAGGACTGAAGCCGGCGAAATAGGAGCAAATGGCCGATCCAAGCGGTCGGCACGAGGACGGTGGGCAGCCAAATGTAAGGGAAGTGCGCGATGAACGTATTGGCCGGTTCGTTTTGAAAAAGTCGAAACGAACTGGGGATCGACAGGATCGCCACGGCCATGATGTTGATAAGCAGGGCGAAGCCGGCCAGGTTCCAGAGCACGGCGGCCCAGCGGGGTAGCGTTTGCCGGGCGGCGAAATAGGCGACCGGAATGGCGGAGAGGCCGGTGAGGATGTCCCAGTTGCGGCCTGCCCAGGTCATCTGCGGAGGAACGAAGCCGGCGAGATAGCCCTGATGCAGCAGAATCTCGACGACGATCCGAAACGATTGGAAGCCGATGAGCCAGGCGATGGGTGTGGCTCGGGCGGCCGCGGCACCAAAGGGCGAGACGGCAAAGACAGTCGAGACGAGAAGGGCGAACGCGATCAGCCAACCGACGGGCGACGGGGTGCGTGAGAAATCGCTCAACAGATTTAGATAAGCGAGAGCCCCGGTGAGCGAGATCCAGCCGAGGAGTAGCGTGATGATCACGCTCATGTGAAAAGGGGAACCTGAGCGGCGGCGGCCATTTTGCGGATATAAGTGGCCCCTTCGAGATATTCCTCCGCAGTTTTCAGGTGTTCGAGCATCAGCGGTGCCTGCGGGGCGTAACGCTGGATCGCGCGAAGGTAAGCCTGGTAGTCAATCTCACCGCGGCCGGGAATGACTTCGACGTAATGAACGTTCATCTCCGGCAGCCAGGCGAGATCCTTGGCATGGCAGGAGACGATCCAACGGCCCAGACGTTTGAAGAGGTCGCCCGTGAGGGCCGCGTTGTTGTAGAAGAGGGCGGGGCTATTGACGGCGTTGCACACATCAATATGGACGCCGAAGGAGGGCCGATCGATGGCTTTGATTAGCTTCAAGTAGGAGGTGGCGGAATCCGGAGCGGACCAGCCCATGATTTCGAGCGCGAACTTAGTGCGTTTGGGTTTGACGGCGTCGAGTACCTTGCGGACATTTTCCACGGTTGCGTCGTAGAAGCGGGGGGAGAGGTTGTCTTTGTGGGGGCCGTACCAGACCTTCGGGTTGAACGAGCCAGCGATATCGACACAGCAGCGAGCGCCAACGGCGTCGGCCAGCGCGAGTCGCTCCTGAACGTAAGCCAGATTGGCGGCCCGAGCGGCGGGGTCCGGGTCGAGCATGTTTTTCCAGGCACCAACTTCGGCCAGGATGACGTTTTCCGCCGCGAAGGCTTTTTCCACCCGGGCGGCGTCGGCCAGCGGAACAGTGGGGCAGTAGGCGGCTCCGTAGCCAAGGCGTTTGTGCTCGCGGGCAAGGTCGACCGGGTCGGTGGACTTCAAAAAGATCGGACCACCAAGGCGGATGCCTGGTGTAGGGCCGGCGAAGGCCACGGCGGGCAGGGCGGAAAGAAGTTGGCGTCGGGTCATATACTTGTTCGCCTTATGATACTCTCGAATCAATGTCGATGCGTCGAGCTATCAGTGCGATCCAGCGCCGCTGTTCCAGCGGTCTGCTGCTTGCGCTATTTTTGCTGATGCAATCGATGCCGATGCTCGCGATGTGGTCCGGCCCGAGTATGAAGGGCATGGAATGCTGCCTGCGCTCATCGAACGGGCATAGCTGCTGTAAGCGGAAGAGTTTGGGCACGGTGATCAAGCCCACCGACGGTTGTAGCGGTTCATCCTGCTGCGTAACCCCTTCCATCAGGGTGTCGGTTCGCTTTTCGATCGCGGTGCCCCAGATTGTTTCGCTGCCGGTGGCCGTTGTGCTTCACCCCGTGGAGGCTCCCGAACCGCGGATCGCCCCCACGCCCGGTTCTTCTCCGATCCGTTTTCAACGACCCCCGCCCTTGGCCTAAGCCAGAGCGGAAGTGCGTCCTGAAAACGAAAAATCTGAGGAGAATTGCGTATGATTCGACTGCTTTTGTGCGGTCTCGCGGGAGCGCTCATGCTACCCGCCCAGAGCATTAGTGCCAACGTAGTCGGTACCGTGGTGGATTCCCAAGGGCTACCGGTATCGAAGGCGCAAGTAAAGGTGATTTCCAAGACGACGAACGCCGAGGCGCGTGCCGAGTCAGGCGGGGAAGGCGGCTTCCGCGTGACGTCGCTGCCACCGGGCCAGTATTCCGTCGAAGTGACCGCGGCTGGCTTCGGACGCCTGACGTTTCCGAGCGTCGGGTTAGTCGTCGGGCAAACTCGCGATTTGCGCGCGGTCCTGCAGCCAGAGTCGACCAAGCAGGAAGTGACCGTCTCAGCCGAAGCGATAAGCGCCTTGACGGTCGACAGCGCGGGTGAAGGTAAGAACTTCGGGCAATTGCAAATGACCGACCTGCCGATGGCGATGTCCGGCGAAGGCCGTAGCTTTCGGACGCAGGCTCGGCTGACCCCGGCGGTGACCCCGTCAACGGCCGCCCATCGGCCCTTCGCCGTGGCCGGGGCGCGGAATCGGAACAACAACTATCTGATCGATTCAAACGACTACAACGAAATCGAAGGCGGATTGATGATGGGCCGCGGCGCCAGCGAGCAGCTGATTCCTTCGGAGTCGATTGAGGGAATGCAGGTCATTACGCATAACTTCAAGGCTGAATACGGGCGGCAGAATGGCTCGATCATCAGCCTGGTGACGAAGAAGGGGGGCAACGAGTGGCACGGAACTTTCTACGAATACTGGCGCAATGAGGCGCTGGCGGCGCGGAACACCTTTGACCTAACCAAGCCTCCATTGAAGTTCAACTTCTTTGGTGGCCAAGCGGGCGGGCCGATCAAAAAGAACAAAGCATTTATTTTTGGCAATTGGGAAGGCTTCAACCGGATCCAATCGACGGCCACCACGATTCAGACGCTACGACCGGAGCAGCGGGCTCAGGCCGTGGCGTCGGTCCGGCCCCTCGTGGCCCGCTACCCGGAACCGAACCTGCCGGGATCGAACCTGTTCCGTGGGAACCTGCCGCAGGGTGGTTTCATGCAGACGTTTCTTGTCCGCGCGGATGTGACCGTCACCGAGACGCAACGCCTGTTTGCGCGGTCGACCTATCTCACTTCGGACAACGTCAACAAAGGCGGCGCCGCGCTGAGCGAATCGAATGTCGGAACCGGGTCCCAAGGCCATTCGCTGCACCATATTTGGACGCCGAAGGCGAATGTGGTCAACGAAGCGCGGTTCAATTACACCCGCTTCCGGATTCGGGACACGTTCAAAGAGAGCATCCTGTTGGGCGATCCGGCGATCAACGGCCAGCTTGGCTTTCTGGCCGTCAACGGACTCACCTCGCTGGGCTATCAAAGCTTTCTGGGCCGGGTAACGGCGCAGAATAACTTCCAATACACCGATGATCTGACGATCGTGAAGGGTCGGCATACCCTGAAAATCGGCGCTGCCTTGCGGCGATTGCAGTTGAACAACGGGGTCATCAACGCGCAATTCAATGGCTCGCTGCGGTTCAACAACGTCACCGATTTCCTGGCCGGGCGACCGGCGGCGTACACGCGCAACGTCGGCCAGCCCTACATCGGCCTGCGGGCGTCCGAGATCAACACGTACTTCCAGGACGACTGGCGGGTGCACTCCCGGCTAACCTTGAACCTTGGCGTCCGCTACGAATACAACAGCGTGCCGCGAGAAGTGAACGGGCTGATCGCCGAGAAGTACCGCTTCAACAAGGATCCGAACAATCTCGCCCCGCGCTTCGGCTTTGCCTGGAAAGCGGACCGAAACGGCAAAAGCGTGGTGCGGGGTGGCTACGGGATTTACTACAACGTCCTCGAACTTGTCTTCGTCGGCCTCACCCGGTTTAACCCCCCGCTGATCACTTCGCTTGCCAACGCCGCGCCTCGTTTCCCGAACCTACTCGACGGCGCTGCGGCGGGCATCCCCAGCGGACTCGTGATCCCGAACCAAAACATGCGAAACCCTTATTCGCAGCACCTTACGCTGAACTACGAGAGGGAGCTGTTCAACCCGCAGACCACCTTCAGCGTGGGCTACATCGGAACGATTGCCATGCGCTTGCCGCAGACCCTGCGGCCCAACGGCGGCGACGGCCTGGCGCAAAACCTGCGGCCCGACCCGACGGTTGGCGTGGTGAATCTGCTTGATACTTCCGCGCGGTCAAACTACCACGGCATGCAAACCAGCCTGACCTGGCAGCGGAACGGCATCATGGTCCGCGGCAACTATACCTACTCCAAGGCGCTCGATACCGTGAGCGATATTCCGAGCGGAAACCAGAACCTCGATCGCGGCATCCTGGCGCTGGTCGAACGAAACACGCGCCTCAACTATGGGTCCGGCGACTTCGATGTTCGTCATCTGGCCAACATTTCTTTCTCCTACGAACTGCCCTGGATGAAGCGAAATCGGCTGCTCGGCGGATGGTCTGTCCAAGGGATAACGACGATGAATAGCGGACGACCCTACACCCTTTATTCCGGCACCGACAACCTCGTTGGGAATAACAACAATCGGTTGCTCGACCTACCCGGCACGTTGCTCCGCAACGGCGGGGATCAACGCCGCGCGATCGACTTCGCACCCTCCGTCACCCGGGCGCTCCTGACCCCGCGGGCCGGCACTTTGGGCTCCATCGGACGAAACACAGAACGCAGTGACACCCTGTTGCAGACCAACCTCTCTGTCTTCAAAACCTTCGCTATCACCGAGCGCTGGAAACTCCAGTTCCGCGCCGAATCCTACAACATGACCAACACCGTGAACTACGATCTGCCCGACGGCGTTCTGAGTTCGGCAAACTTCGGCAACGCCCTGACCGCGGGCGAATCCCGGCAACACCAACTGGCCTTGCGGCTATCTTTCTAGGGAGAACCTTCATGAATCGACGTTTTCTATTCCTCGCGCTACCCGGGTTGCTGGTAGCAGCGGATAACCGCATGGGCGTGCCCGTAGCGCCCTCCGCCGTCTTCGAAGCCGAGGCGCAATCCATCGGCAAATCCAAAAGCCCAAAGTTCTTCGCACGGCGCGCGCATGGGCTCATGATGGTCAGCACGGTCCCCCAACCAGGCGGCGGGGCGGACCTGATTTTTCAAGCATCGAACGACCTCGGCGATAGCTTCGCCGAGCAGATGCGCGTCAACGACGTGGCCGGCGAAGTCAGCGATCATGGTGAAAATTCACCGCAATTGCTCACCTCGCCCGATGACTCCATGCTCTACACCGTCTGGGGAGCCAAGGATCCGAAGAACCCCGCCGGAAGCGTGATTCGCTTCTCAGCCGCAGGGTCCATGCGGACCGTATGGTCGCCGGCGAAGATCCTCAACGATGATGGCCTGCCCGTTTCCCATTCGTTTCAATCCGCGGCCGTCGGGCCTGACGGGACAATCTATGCCGCTTGGCTCGACGGTCGCGACGGCCGGTCGGCCACGGAAGGGGCCACCGGCGGCACGACGTCGATCTACCTGACGAAATCCACCGACGGCGGCAAAACGTTTTCGAAGAACGTCCGCGTGGCCAGGAATGTTTGCCCCTGCTGCCGAGTGGCGTTTGGCTTCGTAGGCGGCAAGGTGCTACTCGCTTGGCGCCAAGTCGAAGCAGGCGATATCCGGGATATCTACTTCGCCTCTTCGACCGATCGCGGCGACACCTGGGAGACCGCTAAGCCGGTCTTTCGCGATGGCTGGAAGATCAAGGGCTGTCCTCACGTTGGCCCGTCTATGGCGACGTTGAACGGTAAGGTGTACGTCACCTGGTTCAGCGAAGGAGCCGACGATCCTTCGATTTATCTGGCCGTTTCGAGCGATGCCGGCAAATCATTCGCGCCACGGCAGAAGATTTCCGTCGGCACGACCGACCCAACGCATCCCCAAATTACGCTGGGCGAAGATCGCATCGGCATCACCTTCCAGGCCCGCGACGCCAAAGTCAAAGGTGGCTGGGGCAAGGTCAGCGTCTGGTACCGCGAAGTCCGCGCCGATGGAGCCTTGTCACCGCTGACCAAAGCAGCCGAGGGCAAGGGAAACTTAACCTACCCGACCGTTGCGCTCGGTTTGTCTGGTCGGGTTTTCCTGGGTTGGACCGAGACCGTTGAGGGCTTATCGAAGGCGATGTTACTTCGGGGGCGCGTCGGCAAGTAAGCGGTGGTAGTCTGGGGCAGAGCCTATGCGAATTCTGTTGGCACTTGCCCTGATCAACCTGCCGCTTGCGGCCCAATTTAGCTCCTTCACAATCGCGCCGACGGACCCGATTCTGCAGACGACGCAGGGTCGGGTTCTCGACTATCCGGTGCCCGTTCGCGGCGGCGTCGCCCCCTACCGATTCTTTATCGCCGGAGATCTCACCGTACCCGCCGGGATCGCGCTCGACGCGACCACAGGAGTCTTGCGGATCGGGGCTCCTAACGTCGGCTTCTCGCGACTGGAGGTTTGTGCGATCGACCTATCGAAGGCAACCGCTTGCGCGCCGTATCTGATTCGCGTCGGCGCGCCTAACGCCGTCGCGCCCATCGCACTGCCAAACGGAAGAGTCGGCAATTTCTATGACCGCGTTCTCGAAGGCTCCTCCGGCAATCAGGTGGAGTTCTCCGTCGCTAGCGGCGCGCTGCCGCCCGGGGTTCTCCTCAATACCTTCGGACGCCTAGTCGGTGCGCCCATTACTTCGGGCGCCTACGGCTTCACCCTGCGAGCGCGCGATACGATCGAGGGCGAGTCGACCAGCCGCGAGTATCTGTTCACGATCGACGGGCCGGTATTCGTCACCGCAACCCTGCCGAACGGGTTCCTCGACACCGCCTACAGCGCTCCCCTGGCTACCTTCGGCGGTACCTCCCCATACACGTGGACCCTCCTCCGCGGCCCCTTGCCCGCCGGGTTCGGCCTGAGTGCCGATGGTCGCATCTCTGGGCGCACCCCCGTCGCCGGCCAATATACTTTCCTAATTCGGGTCCAGGACACCTTTGGGAGCAATGCCGACCGCGAAGTCCGCATCACGATCGAGCCGACCCTCGAACCCCTTCTCATCACGACTACCACCCTGCCCCCGGCTGCCCTGGGGCTCGCCTACCGGTTCCCTTTGGACGCCGTCGGTGGTCGAGCACCCTATCTCTGGCGCGTCTCCTCCGGCCAACTGCCGCCGGGGCTAACGATGTCGGGCGCCGGGGTCATCTCCGGAACCCCCACCGCCGCCGGTAGCGTCACCATACAGGTTGAACTGCGGGATCTGTCGGGCGCTGCGAAGGTGACTTCTTACGTCCTTCAGGTCCTGGCTGGCTTCTCGGTGATCACCAACACAACGTTGCCCACCGGAACCATCGGAGCCAACTTTCGGGTCGGGCTCGCCGCCACCGGCGGAACGCAACCCTACCGCTGGACCTTGGTCTCCGGTAAGCTCCCCGAAGGAATCACGCTCGGAATCGATGGCGTTCTGGCCGGAGTACCGCTAGAAGCCGGCCAGTTCCCGTTCGTGGTTAGGGTTACCGATTCGACGGAAGCCTCGGTCACCGCTAATCTCAGCCTGACCATCAACGTTGCGCCGCCCGTCATTCTCCCGGGCGGAATCGTCAACGCGGCCAGTTTCACCGGCGGAGCCATTGCCCCCGGCCAAATAATTACCGTCTTCGGCGGTCCGTTTGGCGAACGCGCCGTCCGCATCTTTACGCTCGACGCCAACGGTCGGGTCCCAACCCGGATAGCCGGGACTCGGCTTCTGGTCGACGGGGTACCGGCGCCCCTCCTTTACGTGGCGCCAGGCCAGTTGAGCGCCATAGTGCCCTATGGGGTCAGCGGCAAATCCACTGTCCCCTTCGCGCTCGAAGCCGATGGATTGGTCGGCCCCGCCCTGCCGACGAATGTCGTCACCAGCGCCCCGGCGATTTTTACGCTGGATAGCTCGGGAAAAGGCCCCGCCGCCGCACTACTGACGCAGGACGTCATCACTCTATACGTCACCGGCGAAGGAATGCTGCAACCCCGGCCGCTCGACGGAGCCGTGGCCGCCGAACCGCTTCCGAAGCCTGTCCTACCCGTCCGGGTTCTCATGGGGGGGCGCGAAGCCGAGGTGCTCTATGCCGGCGCGGCACCCGGGCTTGTCGTCGGACTGATGCAGGTCAACGTCCGGGTGCCCGAGGGCTTGCGCGGAGAATCGATTCCCCTCTCGATTCGGGTCGGAACCGTCGAAAGCCCGAGCGGCGTAACCATCCGCTATCAACCATGAAGTACCGCAAAGAAAAAATGAAAAAAGTCGGTAAAGCGTCCCCGGCACCCTTCCTGTCATGCTAACCTATGATCTGTGCCGCAATTGCGGCCAGCGATTCTTGATCGCTGAGTTGACAGGTTTGCCCTGTCACGCTACACTTGTAAGGTTTGCTGTTAGCGGTTCCCTGAATCTGCTTTCGACTACCACTTCACGATAAGCTTGAACGCAATGTTCAGGTCCCTTAGAATGCTGTATTTCTAGGCAGTTGAAGTCCGGTTGATAGCCCGCCCCGATGTTCCTTCGAGACTTAGAGCTCAGAAGGGATATGGGCGAGTCCCAAGATCCTCTCCGCATCGAATACGGTCGCCATCTCCAAGGCCGTCCATCAAAAATAGAGTTCTGTGGTCGCAATAGGAAGGCTCCCAGCTGGAATATGCTTGACCGAGAGAGCTCGAACATCTCGAAACAAAAAAAGATTTTTACGTTTTTCTAAGAGGGTATTCGTGCCTACGTTCAATCAGCTCGTTCGTAAGGGTCGTATTGCGATCCGTTACAAGACGGCTAGCCCGGCCCTGCAGGCTTGTCCCCAGAAGCGCGGAGTTTGCACCCGCGTCTACACCACCACACCGAAGAAGCCGAACTCCGCGCTGCGTAAAGTAGCTCGCGTCCGGTTGACCAACGGAATTGAAGTTACGACCTATATTCCGGGCGTTGGCCACAACTTGCAGGAGCATTCGATTGTCCTGATTCGCGGCGGTCGTGTGAAAGACCTTCCTGGCGTTCGCTATCACGTTGTCAGGGGAACCCTCGACACCGCCGGCGTCGCCAACCGCAAGCAGAGTCGCTCCAAGTACGGCGCCAAGCGCCCGAAATCGTAATTTTTTTGAGGATTTAACGACCTATGCCGCGTAGAAGAAGTGCGGAAATTCGCGAAGTTCAGCCCGATCCGATGTTCGGTTCGACGCTGGCTGAAAAGTTTGTCAACTCCATGATGTGGGATGGCAAGAAAACAGTTGCGCAGAAAGTGTTCTATGCTGCCATGAACAAAGTCGCGGAGCGGTCTGGTGAAGACGCTTTGAAGATGTTCAAAAAGGCCGTCGAGAACGCCAAGCCGATGTTAGAAGTGAAAACACGGCGGGTTGGTGGTGCGAACTACCAAGTCCCCGTTGAAGTTCCGCAAAACCGCAGAACCTCCCTCGCTATTCGGTGGATCGTTCTGAATGCCCGGAATCGTCCTGAGAAGGGCATGCCGGAGCGGTTAGCTGGTGAGTTGCTCGACGCGGCCAACCTCCGTGGCGGCGCCATCAAGAAGAAAGATGACGTTCACCGTATGGCCGAAGCCAACAAGGCTTTTGCTCATTACCGTTGGTAGCAGCGAAGACCGTTTAATTTAATTCTCACTATGGCACGTACCGTACCACTTCTGAAAATGCGCAACATCGGCATCATGGCCCACATTGATGCCGGTAAAACTACGACCACGGAGCGAATCCTCTATTACACCGGTCGCACGTACAAAATTGGCGAAGTCCACGAAGGCACCGCCATTATGGACTGGATGGAGCAAGAGCAGGAGCGGGGTATCACCATCACCTCTGCTGCCACCACCTGCCAATGGCGCGACATTCAAATCAACATTATTGACACCCCGGGCCACGTGGATTTCACGGCCGAGGTCGAACGTTCCCTTCGTGTCCTTGATGGGGCATGCGCCGTATTTGACGCCGTTGCCGGGGTGCAGCCCCAATCCGAAACCGTTTGGCGTCAGGCTGATAAGTACCGTGTGCCCCGCATTTGTTTCATCAATAAGATGGACCGAGTCGGAGCTGACTTCTTCAAATCCGTCGGCACGATCGTCGACCGCCTGAAGTGCCGCCCGGTTCCGATCCAGTTGCCTGTCGGCGCTGAAGAAAACTTCCTCGGAATTGTCGATCTCGTGACGATGACGGCGCGTATCTGGCGGGACGACTCGCTCGGCGCTGAGTTCGATGACGTAGCGATTCCGGAAGATCTGCAGGACCAAGCCGAAGAATACCGCGCCCTACTTGTCGAAGCTATCTCTGAGACCGACGACGTTCTCATGCAGAAGTTCTTCGACGGTGTTGAAATTACCAAAGAGGAGCTGATGGCTGGAATCCGAAAAGCCACCCTCCAACAGAAGATTTTTCCGGTAATCTGTGGTTCGGCATTCAAGAACAAGGGTGTTCAGAATCTTCTCGACGCCGTCTGTGACTATCTGCCCCACCCGCTCGATATCCCGTCCATCGAAGGCAAGCATCCACACACTGGCGCGGTTGAAAACCGGCTTGCTGATGACGCTCAGCCCTTTGCGGGCCTAGTTTTCAAGATCATGACTGATCCTTTCGTGGGTCAGTTAGCATTCGTTCGTGTCTACTCGGGCAAGCTCTTCGCTGGAACGTCAGTCTACAACGCAGCAAAAGACAAGTCCGAACGCGTCGGCCGCCTCGTTAAGATGCACGCCAACAAGCGCGAAGATATCACCGAAATCCTGGCAGGCGACATCTGCGCTTGCGTGGGCCTGAAGCAGGTCTCTACCGGCGACACTATTTGCGACGAAAAGCATCCTGTTCTTCTGGAACGGATCGACTTCCCCGCTCCCGTCATTCAATTGGCGATCGAGCCAAAGTCGAAGCCTGACCAGGAGAAGATGGGGATGGCGATCAGCAAGCTCGTCAACGAAGATCCTACTCTCCGCGTAACGACGGACATCGAAACGGGCCAGACCATTCTCGCGGGAATGGGCGAACTTCACCTAGAGATCATCGTTGATCGGATGCGTCGGGAGTTCGGTGTCGAAGCCAATGTCGGAAAGCCGATGGTCGCCTACCGCGAAACCATCCGCACGAACTCGGCCGGTGACGGTCGCCACGTTCGTCAGAGCGGTGGTAAGGGTCAGTACGGTCACGCCAAAATCCGCATCGCCCCGCTTGAAGAAGGAAAGGGTTTTGAATTCGAGAACGGAACCGTTGGCGGTACCGTCCCGAAGGAATACATTCCTGCAATTCAAAAAGGTATTATTGAGGCGCTCGAAGGCGGAATCTTGGCGGGCTATCCCATGTCCGACCTTAAAGTCACCCTCTACGACGGCAGTTATCATGATGTTGACTCCTCAGAAATGGCGTTCAAAATTGCGGGATCCCTCGCAATCAAAGACGCCGTGAAGAAAGCCAAGCCCGTCCTTCTCGAACCGGTTATGTCGGTCGAAGTGGTCGTGCCCGATGAGTATATGGGTCCCGTCAACGGCGACCTGATCTCTCGACGCGGTCGCCTCGAAGGAATGGAGATGCGCGGTACCACCCAGCTGATCAAGTCGATGGTTCCCCTGAGCGAAATGTTTGGTTACGCAACCGAACTCCGCAGCAGAACCCAGGGACGCGGCAGCTTCACGATGCACTTTGGGCGGTACGAAGAAGTCCCCGTCAACATCGCAAACGAAATTATCGCAAAAGCGCAGGGCAAGCCCAACGCTTAGGCGGACTCAGTTTTCACTAACCAGGAGAATCCCGGAATACCATGGCGAAAGAAAAATTTGATCGTAGTAAGCCGCACGTAAACATCGGCACGATCGGACATATTGATCACGGCAAGACGACCCTGACGGCCGCGATCACTAAGGTGCTCTCGAAGCACAACCCGAAGAACTCTTTCCGCAGCTTCGATTCGATCGACAACGCTCCGGAAGAGAAGGCCCGTGGTATCACGATTAACGCCGCTCACGTTGAATACGAGACGAAGAATCGCCACTACGCCCACGTGGATTGCCCT
>JBBRIO010000060.1:0-14593 GCA_038220855.1 Bryobacterales bacterium
TCTCCACCTCCCTCTTCACTGGCGCCTTCTTGGCCCGATCAGGCACCCCGCGGCGTAGAACCGGCCGGTCCTCCAACGCTTCTCCCCCATACTTCGGGGTCGATACCTCCGCCCGAGCCGCCGCCTTCTCAGGGGCGACCACCGGCTCTGCACCCGAACTCCGGGGGGCGGCACTTGGTGCCTCCGGGGCCGACTCGCCCGTCTTTGCTTCCACGCCCGCCCGCTCTTCGGCCGTGCCGGGCCGAACCAGGTTCACCCGGACCGCCGTCTCCTCGTCTTCCGCGCTCACTTCAATCTGGAGAAGATCTCCGGGCTTCAGAAGGGAATCGCGCATCGGCTCCCCGGCTTTATCGCGGAACAGCGTCTTAGCGAGCAAGCGAAACTTCTGCACGCCTTTTGCCTTACTTTCGAGGACCAACTCCTTCTCGCCCAGTTGCCGCAACGTCCCTTCGATCGCCGTCAACTTCGGGCCCTTCTCGGCCTTTTCCCCCTTCGGGGCCCGCTTAGGAAACTTAATCGAAGGGATCGGCAAACCGCCACCCTGCCCCTGCGGATACTGTCCCTGGGGATACTGCCCTTGCGGATTCTGCCCCCCCTGAGGATACTGGCCAGGCCGTGGCTGCCCCGTTGGATACTGTCCCGGCATTTGCGCAAACACGAGGGCTGACGCGGTAAGCCCAACCAGGATTCGGAGCATATTTACCTCAATCTACATTTCGCTCAACGCGGCGATCACAGCACCACGCGAGGTTGAATTCAGGGGTTCAGCCGCCAAGCGGACCTCACTCACCGGAACGGGGAAATCTTGTTGACGCAAGGCCTGCTCGAAGCGTTCCTTAAATCCAAGCGGAAGCACCGTCCCACCGCTCAACACAAGCGGGATCGGCCGACCCAGCCGCGGCAAGCTCTTGGCCTGAGAAAAGACCTCCCGCATCGCCTGCACCAGAGTTTGAATCATGTCGTCGTAATAGACCGCAATGACCTGATGGGCCTTGTCATGCGCGACGCCATTAAACAAAAAGCCGTCTTCCTTGATCATACGAATGCGATTGACCATTTCACCGGCCACCGCCGCCGCATTCGAGTCGATAAAATCGCCTGCCTTGGGGACGCTGAACTGGATCACCGGTACGGCGAGATAAGACATGCAAACGTTACATAGCCCGCCGCCGCAGCTGATACCGATCCCGGTGTAGTTGGAAGCTTCCAGTTCGCTATAGATGACCGCTAGACCTTCGTTGATCGGCTTGGCGTCGTAACCGAGCTCACCCAGAATCTGTCGCAGCGTAGCCTCGTGATAAGTCAAACTATCGTGCGCTCCCAGCGGCGGCGCAGGGACGCTGAAAAAGAGCTTCTGCCGGGAATGAGCAGCCGGACCGAGCAGCGAAAGCAGCAAGTTCTGCATCATCGGCATACTTTCCGATTCCGCTGGGTTCAAGAAGCCTTTGGTCATTGGCCGTCGGAGTTCCGCGCCGATCAGGTCAGCGAATCGTTCGCTCTCATTGCCATGAACCAAAATCTCTGCACCGCGTACGGTGTGGGGGACGCTCTCTCGGCGCAGAACGCTCTCCGTCATCTTTGAGTTCGGCAAAGTGACAAAGGAGTTCAGTTGGCTCCGAAATCGATAACCACTCTCGGAAGGCCATGCGGCCACGATACGGCTGGTCCCGACATCCAGACCCACCGGGGTCGAGCCATCGGAATACGAATAAGACATTAGTTTCCCTCCTGGGAAAAATCAGGTTGCTTTATTTTGTCGTACAGGTGGCGATACCTCTGCGAGAGGCCTCGCCGTAGCGTTGCCAAGCTCGTACGACTTGCCACCGCCCTGCGTTGTAGCTCCAGATCGGCCTCGTCGAGACCACGCCACAGCCGCTCGCCCGTGGCGGCCCGAAAAGACGGATCGTACTGAAATCCGAAAAGCGTCATCGCTGGCGGCGGAATCCGATAGTTGTCGGGCAGGCTCATCTGCTCAAACGGAAAATTCGCCGCCCAGTCAGTGTGGTACCCGATACCCATATTGTCAGGATTCACCGACACTTGCGCATGTGTCACGCAGTTGCCAGCCATGATCCGGTGACGGGAACGAAGCAGGTCCGTCAACAGCCGGCCCGAGTGGATCTGCGCCGCCGTGGCCGGCGTCTGCCCGGATTCGTCGCGCGAGGGGCCCTCGAACGAAACGCCCAGGAAGCTCGAATTCAAATTCAAATAATAATGCGATTCGTCCGCCCACACCGAGTTGCCGGCGTGATGAGCCGGTTCGTCCTCCGGCACTACCCGCCAGACTCGGCCAAACCGATCTATCACATAGTGATAAGCGCGAATCCGACGCACGTACTCCAAAACCCCCGCACCAATCCGGCGTATCTCCCGGTTCTGCCTCTCCTCAAACGGCAGCGCATGGCTCTCGGTCGTGTGATAAACGATTCCAAACGGCCCCGGCCCTTCCTCTTTCGCGTCATTCGTCCGACGATAGTGCACGAACGGCTCAGATCCATGAGTCGGAAGGGTGTAACGCTTCTCAATGCGAAGACCATTGCTGTAAAGCTCATGCGCATCGGTCGCCTCCACCTGCCAAACCCTTACCACCTCGTCGCCCCGGGCGATCGTCACCCGGCCTAACACGGGCCGAACCAGACGGGCCCCATCCGAAACGATCGGAATCGGAAGCAGACCAAGGGCGAGCAGAAGCGCGGAAAAATGCCGCACCTGCGCACTTCGAAACGCGCGGCTCACCGGACGACTGGAAAAAAAAGCCGCCGAGCGCCTCAGAAAGCGCAACTTACCTACTGGTTCTGCGAGGCGATCCGCTCGCCAAGCAACCATCGCAGCGAAAACGCGCTGGGGTGGTCGCCATCGGGATTCGTCGATTTCAGTCATGGGCAATGCAGGGCCCCAACCTTCCCTCGGTCTATCGGGAGTATGCAAGCAAACTTTTATAGTAAGCAACATAAATAAGGTTCACAACCCGTCGATTCTAGGAGGTATACCTTACAGGAGCTGCGGCTAGGACTTCTTGAGCTTCCGCGCGCGCCAGAACGAGGAAATCCCGAAGCCGTACATCGGAACGAGGAAGCATAATCCGAGGACAATTAGGCCTAGTTGCTCAGGTTCACCGGAAAACGCCGCCACTTTCCTGTAGACGCTTGGCGTGGCGATGATCGCGATACAAATGAAAACGAACCCAATCATCTCGTTCCACAAAATGTGAAGTGGCTTGATGATCCCGGGGAGTACATGGGTCATGAATTTTCGTCCGATCGCTAGCATGGTGCTTCTCCATTATAAAGCTGTAGAATCTCCCCTGCTGCGCCGATAGAACTATAGAGTGTTATTCTGGGAATGCCCAGAAGTGAGACGTGAGAGGGCCATTCCTTTGGAAGACCGACTGAAAGAGCTAATGCAGGATCTAGGGAACGCGATTAACGAATCGCTGTCCGACTCCGACCGTATCGCGGAAGCGATCGGTGAAATCAAGAGGTCCGGGTACGATGTGTTCCTGGTGCTCGAAGCCACGATCGGCTTCAATAAGCGAGACGAGTTCTCGCCCGACACCGATGACGACGAGTACGCCGATTCCGGCGAATCGGAAGCGCCGGGCAAACGGCTAGGTGCCTTCGGCAAAGTAAACTGGACGTCTCAAGATCAGAAGTTCCTGAAAGCACTCAAGATATCCACC
This sequence comes from Bryobacterales bacterium, assembly GCA_038220855.1. GTDB lineage: Bacteria > Acidobacteriota > Terriglobia > Bryobacterales > Bryobacteraceae. The sequence goes on from JBBRIO010000060.1 coordinate 3,680, forward strand.
GAAGACAAGGGCTGATAGCTACCGGTCGATCAGTTCGTGGTACACGGTCCACGTTTGGTCCACCGCCCTGTCCCATGTGAATTGAGCCGCGTGCGCAAATCCTTTTTGCGCCATTTTCGCCCGTAGACTTGGCTGCTCAATCAAAGTCTGCAGCGTAAACGTAAGCTCTTCTACGCTCGTCGGGTTCACATGAAAGGCCGCTTCTCCGGTAACCTCCGGCAGGGCCGAACGATCGGAAGTCACCACCGGTATCCCCCAAGCCATCGCCTCAATTGCCGGGATGCCAAAACCCTCATCCAGCGATGGAAATGCAAAAATAGACGCTCGACCGTAAAGCGCCTCCAGCCGTTCCGGTGAAACATATCCCAACACTTGAATGTCCTGACGACGCCGACTCCGCGCAATCTGCGCCAAAATCTCCTCGGAACCATAGCCCGTAGCCGCACCGGCAAGCACCAAACGCCAACCCGTGGGCAAACCTTCAAACGCCTCAATCAGCCTGCCCGTGTTCTTGCGCTTCTGGATCGCTCCCACTGACAGGATAAATGGCTGCCGCTTGGTCAGCGTCTGCAGGTGGTCGGTCGACGGATGCGAGACCCCATGGTAGACCACCCGAATCCGCCGCCGGTCGACGCCCAGCAAACTCGAAACCTGCTCCGCCGTGAATGCGCTCACCGCGATTATCAGCTCCGATCGCTCCGCCGCATCCTTTGCCTGGGCCATAAAGCGCGTCCGAAACTCGGCGGTCGAGTATTCGGATGTCATCACGAACAGGTCGTGAAAGGTGGTGATCAACCGATGCTTGCCGCTCAGGTGGGGAAGGCGCTGGTTCAGACCATGAAAAATCTCCGCCTTCGGAGCCCACGTTTCAAACAGGGGACGACGAACCGCTTGGCGGGGCAAAAACGCCTCCAAAGAACGGAGCAGGCGGTGCGATCGATAACAAAAATAGTAATGCGCGCTCGGATGCCGTCGGGCTAGCCCCCAAAGAATCTCCCGCGAGTACACCGCAACACCGGTCGGCTGAGAGCCGACACTATAAGTGGCGTCAAGAGCGATCCGCAAGGCTCAGCTCAAAGCACGCCAGGCAGGCCGAGAAGGCCTGACAACACCAAGCCCCCGCCTACGAACCGCAGCACCCGATGGACAAGCGTCGTGTTCAAAGCCGCGGGTGCCGAACCCCGCATCGGCAGAGGCAAGCCCCGGCTCTGGTATCGATCGGCGAAGCTGATCAAAGCCGTTGCACAGGCTGCCGGCCGGATCAAAAATTGCAAGCCCACATACAGAACGGTTCCGGCCAGGCAGAAATCCTGGAGCCACGAAATGAAGTCCGTAAGCGTGAGCATACTTCTATCGTAGCGCGGCTGAGAGCTCTCGGCCGCGGTTGGCCGATAAGTCCGATTCGGCCAACTGCAACAGAACGTCCAGATTTGTCGTGGCGCTAGGCGTCAACGTCGACGAACCGGTGACGTAACACAACACCGGACGTTGGATCGCATAGGGACTCAACGACTGGAGGTACCGATTGATCCGATCCCTCATCGGCTCCAGCGCACCGGGGTCGTCAAAGCAGAGCGCACCAAACGTATCCCCCTGCAGACGGGCCACCACGTCCGACTCCCGAAAGACCGTCCGCAAAAGGTCCCCGGTTTCAATCAACGCCAAGTCGTGCGCTTGATGGCCATAAGCATCCTGCAGCAGCGAGTAGCCAGTCAACTCCACCAGGAACAGCGTCGCCGGCCGCTGCCAGCGCGCCGCGAGCTGTAGCGATTGCTCGCCCAGCAATACGAAGCCATCACGGGAGATCAAGCTCGTCAATTCATCCAGCAGCGGAAGCTCAGCGCGCGCTACGATGGCCTGCTGCCGCTCCATCGCCGAGCGCAAAGTGCGCGCCAAAGGCAGGCAGTCGAGATCCTCCTTCAGTAGATACGAAAAAGCGCCCTCGCGTACCGCCGCCAATGCTGTGTATTCGTCCGCCGCAGTGCACAGAATCACGATCGGCGCGGTTCGACTGATCGAATGCAGCCGCAAAAAGGTGTGCAGCGCCTTACTGTCCGACAGGTCAAGGTTGAGCAGGATGATATCGAACGGCTCTTGCTCCAACGCAACCACCGCCTCCCCCAAAGTCTCGGCGTGATAAAGCTCCATCTGCCAAGGCAAAAGCTTCCGGTATTGCTGCTCTTCGAGCTCGTCGAGAGCTTCCTGAACCAATCCCGCGTCCCAGGGGTCTGACTCAACGAGCAAAACCCTGCTGCGGATGCGGGCGGGAGAGGGCGAATTCATCGAAAGGAAAGTGGCCCATCCGTCCGAAAAGTCTCAATCTCCTACTTGGTATTCCTTGAGCTTCCGGTAAAGCGTCGTTCGACCAATGCCCAGCAGATGCGCCGCCATCAAGCGATCGCCCTTCGTGTACTCCAAGGCGCTCAAAATTGCCCGGCGCTCCAGCTCCACTAGCGGCAAAACTGGCGACGACACAAAGCTAGGCTGGGCCGCCGCTGTCGCCATCCCCGCCGGCGCATAGCCGGCTGAGGCGGCCATCGTCAACGACCCCTGCGGTTGGCGCTTGGTCACCAGGAAATTTTGCAGGGGCGAAGGCAAATCGCGCAGATGAAGCAGCGGACCAGTATTAATGGCCACCATATGCTGCACGGAGTTCTCCAGTTCTCGTACGTTGCCGGGCCAATCATAGGCCAGGGCCGCCTCCAACGCATCCTGCGTGAAGCTATGGTTCGACCCATACTTCCGCAAAAAATGTTGCAGCAGCGCCGGGACATCCTCCCGCCGATCACGCAGCGGCGGCAGGCGCAACGTCACCACATTCAGCCGATAGTACAGATCCTGCCGAAACGTCCCCTTCTCTACTTCCTTCGCCAAGTCGCGATTGGTCGCCGCAATTATCCGAAAATCCGAACGCCTCGTTACCGTCGATCCCAACGGACGAAACTCTTTCTCCTGCAGCACCCGCAGCAACTTCGCCTGCAGATCCAGCGGCATCTCCCCGATCTCGTCGAAAAACGCCGTCCCGCCGTGCGCCGCCTCAATCAACCCCACTTTATCCCGGTCCGCTCCCGTAAAAGCACCCCGCCGATGACCAAATAACTCGCTCTCCATCAGCGGACCCACAAAGGCCGAACAATCGATCGTCACAAACGCACCAGCCGGATTGGTCGAATGAATCGAACGCGCTACAACTTCCTTGCCCGTTCCGGTTTCTCCAAGAATCAGCGCCGGCCAACGGCCACTCGCGAGCTTCTCTACCATCCGCTGGACATGCCTTAACCGGGGCGACTGGCCGATCAGTAGGGGTGGTTGTTCGAACGCCTGCGCATGCGCGGTGGGAATCATGAATGGACCTCAATAAAACGGCCTGGGACCGCTCAGATGAACTAGTGTTGACCGGGAACCATTACTCTAACTTTTCTTTGCCCCGCAGAACAATGCCTCATGATGCTTTTTCTAGGTGTTTTATGGGGTGACCACTCCCCTCAAAAGGGTGGATTGGCCTAATCCACATCCCAGCCGACAACGAACGAATTCGGGAACTTCGGTCGCACCTCGACCAATATTTTCTGCGCCTGCTTGACGTCCTTCACCCTGCCAACCAGCAGCCGCCAAGACTCCGGAGTATTCCCCTTCGCCACCGGAGCGCGATAACGAATCGTCACCGCATCATAGCTCTTGCGCAACTGCCGCTCCAGCTGCTCCGCGTTCAAGCGAGTTCTTGCCGTCGTCACTTGCACCGTGAACTGCTTGCCTCGTCCATAGCTGCGAGGCTGCTCAATCACCGTCAGCTTCACCTTCGCCACCCCCAGCCTTACGAGATCAATCTCTCGCGCCGCCGCGCGCGACAAGTCAATGATTCGCCCCTTCACGAAAGGGCCCCGATCAGTGATCCTAACTCGGGTGCTTTGACGGTTACCAGAATTCCGTACCGACACCCAAGTTTCGAAAGGAAGTGACGGATGCGCCGCCGTCATTTGTTCCATGTCATAGACCTCTCCGTTCGCTGCGCGACGTCCATGATAAGGCTCGCCATACCAACTCGCGATGCCTTCTTCGACGGCTCCAACTCGCGCCACTGGGTTGCTAATTTTGGTTTGCCTTGCGCCCCCGCATCCTATCGCCCAAGGCACCATCGCCAACAGCCCCACTTGCAGCAAACCCCTATGTTTATTGGCCCAAAACGTTCTCGATTGCCTCGTGTCCATAAAAACATTCTGCACTAGTTTCGTTTTTTATGCGAAAACGCTCGACTTTTTGGCACTCTTGGCCTCATCGCACGATCTTTTTTGCTTGACATTGAGACCGAACAACCTTATATATGGTCACAACCACGTTCTCTTCGGAGAGCGACGATACGATGTTAGGGAGAATCACTCAATGAAGAACGCAACCGCCAAGAAGGCCGCCGCTCCGGCAAAGAAAGCCGCCGCTCCGGCCAAGAAGGCCGCTGCTCCGGTTAAGGCCGCTGCTCCGGCAAAGAAAGCCGCTGCTCCGGTTAAAGCCGCTGCTCCGGCGAAGAAAGCTGCTGCTCCGGTTAAGGCCGCTGCTCCGGCCAAGAAGGCTGCTGCTCCGGTTAAGGCCGCTGCTCCGGCAAAGAAAGCCGCTGCTCCGGTCAAGGCCGCCGCTCCGGCCAAGAAGGCTGCCGCTCCGGCCAAGAAGGCCGCTGCTCCGGCCAAGAAAGTCGCCGCTAAGAAGTCCTAGTCCTTCGGTTCTTAGTATCCTTCGAACAGCCCAGACGGCCCCGGCTTCAACCGGGGCCGAAATCATTTTGGAGCCCTGTTTACGGGCGTTATGGCTTACCAAGCAGCAAAGCCCGGAAGTTCTCGCCGATATCAAAGAGCAACGTCTTGAGCTGCAGCCGCCGCCCCGTATCGGCCTCCAGATTGAGGAATGCAAACTGATCTGCTTCCCCGATCCGGAGCAAGAACGAACCCATCGATTCGTGACGAATCGTTCGCCAGCCCAAGCGATGGGCCACTTCTTCCAGAGTCGAGAAGGGCACATGCGCCGTAATGTCCTGCTCACCCGGATTGGCCAGCACATCCTCCGTCGCTCGATGCTGCCGATACCCCATCAAAGAGCCTTGCGGAAACCGGATCTGCTCCCGCTGCGTGTACCCATAATCCAACACCAAAAGGTATCCGCTCCGTAGCCGATCGGTCATGCGGACGAGCTCCCGCTCCAGTCCCACCGCCCGCTCCATCCGTTCGATTCGTTCGTCCATCCCCTCAATCGCCAACCCCTCCCCCAGCCGCCATCCAAAGCCCTCACCCTCGCAGGCCACGAGCATCTCGCGCCACTCCTCTCCCTCCCATTGCGCCACGTCCACCGGCAAAGCATCGAAAAACTCATGGGCCAGAATCAACCCCTCGAACGACTCCGGCCACGTCCCGTACGCCACATCAATCGGGACATACTCCAAGCCCGTAAACGAATCCCGCAAAGCCGCCCGTCCCGCCCCGGGCTGCACGATCGTCGTGATCCCATGCTGTTCGCAAAACCGCCGCAGCAGCAGTCCGAACGTCGGCTGCAACTGCTCTGCGGTATAAAAATCTCCCTCCCTGCCGAAGTGATCCCCCCGGTAGTAACCCGCCGTCGGATCGTACAACGCAACCTCCATAAACCGCGAGAAAGGCAGCGGTCCACGGGCGGCGATTTCAGCGCGAAGCAGTTGAGCAACACTCATACGTATTCCCAGAGTGCCACGAGGGTACTCGCACTTTGGCGCCAGACAGAATAGAATAACGGGCCATGCTCCCTGCATACATTAGCCAAACCAAACCCAACCCCGTCTCGAACCGGGCACCCTGGTACACGAACACCGCTCCCACCTACGCGGGGGTGTTCCTCTGGATCGTGTTCTACCAGACGATGGCCCAAGGCACGATCGACCGCGCCAGCCTCGGCGCCTGCATCGCCGCCCTCGCCGCCGCCGGCCTCATCTGCTACGCCCTCTTCTACTACGTGCCCGGCATGCTCGGCATGAAGACCGGCTACCCCCTCTACGTCATCGGCAGTTCCACCTTCGGCACTCTCGGCGGCTATGCCTTGCCCGGCCTCTTCATGGGCCTCCTGCAAGTCGGCTGGTTCGCCGTCGGAACCTTCACCTCCACCCGCTTCATCCTCATGGGCCTCGGCATGGACGCCACCGCCGGCACCCCGACCTTCTGGATCGTCGCCGCCGTCTGGACCTACCTCATGGGCTCCATCGGCATCCTCGGCATCCAGTACGTGGCCCGCGCCTCCCTCTTCCTCAATGCCATCCCCCTGCTCATGATTCTCGTCGTCTTCTTCCGCGTCCAGGGCGGCATCAGCCAACACCAGACCGTCACCCAAACCGATACCTGGGGCGCCGTCGCCACCATCCTGCAAACCGTCATCGGCTTCTTCGCCACCGCCGGCGCGGCCGGCGTCGATTTCGGCATGAACTCCCGCAATGGCAAGGACGTCCGCCTCGGCGGCCTCGTTGGCATCGCCGGAGCAATCCTCATCGCCGGCGGCCTGCCCCTTCTCTCGGTCGCCGGTGCCCGGGCCTTGAACCCCGCGATCACCAGCTATAGCTACGATGCCGTCATCGGCTCCATGGGCGGAACGATGGCCTCGTCCATGTTCCTCCTCTTCGCGCTCGCCTCCATCGTCCCGGCTTGCTTCTGCGCCTTCATCGCCGGCAACAGCTTCGCCACCATGCTGCCCGGCGTCTCCCGGTCGCTGTCGACCCTCGTCGGCGTGACGATCGCCCTCGTCCTCGCCGGCACCGGCGTGGCCGCTGACCTCCCCGGAGTCTTCGGCTTAGTCGGCGCCTCCTTCGGCCCCATCTGCGGAGCCATGGTCGCCGACTACCTGCTAAGCGGAGGTAAGTGGGCCGGTCCCCGCGAAGGCATCAACTGGGCCGGCTACGGCGCTTGGGCCATCGGCTTCGTCGTCGGCATCTCGCCGGCGCTGGGCCTAAAACTCGGCGTCGAACCGCTGGCTCTCGCCAGCTTCGTCGTCGGCTTCGTTGTCTATGCCGCCTTGGCCAAAGCCGGCTTGCAGCCGAAGGTAGTCACCGAGAAGTTGGCGCTGGCCGCTGGACAAAGCTAGCCTCCCACTGCCAACGCTCCGTTCGACGGTGCCGACCCAGGCCGGCACCGTCGAACTCGTCCTCCTCCCCCGCCCCTGTCACCCCGTCGCCTTCTGGCTGCCGCTGAGAAAGCGCCGCCGCACGCTCTGCCAGCGCCGCCGTCAGTTCCGCGACGTTCCGGTATCGGCGCAAGCCACAGAGCGCGTTGTAGGGCAACGTGGGGCCCGCTAGGTGGCTCCCCATTACCAACTCCTAGGCCAGCCCTACGACTTCGGCTTCCGCTTCGGCGCCGGCCGATGCTTAATCACAATCGGCGTCCCAATGTACCCAAAGTGCTTCCGGAAAAGATTCACCAGCTGCCGCTCAGCCGAAAAGTGCATCTCCCGCCGATCCGTAAACACCACAAACGTCGGCGGCCGCAGCGACGCCTGCGTCACGTACTTGATCTTCGTGTCCGGCTTCAACTCCACCATCGCGCAGAACCGGTTTAACTCGCCCGTCGTCACCCGATGGTTCGACCACTTGTACGCCACCTCGATCATGTCGTAAAGCTGCGTAACTCCCAGATTGTTCTTCGCCGAAATAAACGCGATCTGAGCAAACTCCAGGAACTTCAACTCATCCCGCAGCTTCTGCTCAAAGTCGGCTTTCTTCTTATTCGGCGCAATATCCCACTTGTTCACGACGATGATAATCGCCCGGCCCGCCTCATGCGCATACCCCGCAATGTGCGCGTCCAGGTTCATAATCCCTTCGCTCGCATCGATGATGATCAACGCCACGTTGGCCATCCGGATGTTCCGCTGCGCCATCACCACACTCAGCTTTTCCGCATCCGCCGTCGTCTTGCCCTTCCGCCGAATCCCCGCCGTATCCACGAACACGAAGTCCGTCCCGCCGTGGTGTACCGTCTCGTCCACCGCGTCCCGCGTCGTCCCCGCCACCGGGCTCACAATGCTTCGCTCCGATCCCACCACCGCATTAATCAGCGTCGACTTCCCCACGTTCGGCCGCCCAATGATCGCCACCTTGATCTTCTTCACTTCCGGCGGCGCTTCTTCCCCTTCCTCTACCTTCTGCTCGATCGGGAAGTCCTCCGTCACATAATCCAGCAGTTCGTGAATGCCCACCTTGTGCTCGGACGATACGGCGAACAGCGGCTCAATCCCCAGTTCGTAAAACCCCATCGTCAGCTTGTGGCTCTTCTCGGTGTCGATCTTATTCACCGCCAGCACCACCGGCTTGCCCAACTTCTTCAGCATCTTCGCCAGGTCGCGGTCCGCCGACGTAATCTCAGTTCGCCCATCAATTAGAAAAACGACCCAAGCGGCGGCGTCCAACGCAAACTTAGCCTGCTTCAAAATCTCGGAAGGGATCAGATCATGATCGTCCGGGATGATACCGCCCGTATCGATAATTTCGAATTTGCGCCCGCGATGCGTCGTGATGCCACTAATGCGATCGCGCGTAATGCCCGGCTCATCGTGCACGATCGAGCGGCGGGTACCTGTAACGGCATTGAAAAACGTCGATTTGCCGACGTTAGGACGTCCGACAATAACTACGATCGGAAGACCTGGGGATTTAACCATACGTTCATTATCGCAGTCCCTGCTCCGTGAGATGCTGCAATTAATGAGAAGACGCGATCTGTTCCCCCTAGCCTTCGGCGTCCCCGCCCTCCTCCACGCCCGCCCCCTCACCGATCAAGGCGCCTCCGTCGGCGACGTCCACTCCGGCACCGCCCTCGTCTGGAGCCGAGCCGACCGCCCCTCCAAAATGCGCGTCAGCTGGGCCACCTCCGATCGCGGCGAACGCACCCTCGTCCCCGGACCCTACTGCCTCGACGTCTCCGACTTCACCGGCCGCATCCCCCTCGAAGGGCTCCCAGGTGGACAAAAAATAATCTACGAGGTCACGTTTGAAGATCTCGCTACCCGCGCCCTCAGCGCCCCCATCACCGGTTCCTTCTCCACCCCCGGCCGCGGCGACGTCCGCTTCTGCTGGGGCGGCGACACCGTCGGCCAAGGCTGGGGCATCAACCCCGAATTCGGCGGCATGAAAATCTACGAGACCATGCGCAAAACCCAGCCGAACTTTTTCATCCACTCCGGCGACACCATCTACGCCGATGGCCCCGTCACCGCCGAAGTCAAACTCAAAGACGGCAGCCTCTGGCGCAACGTCACTACCGAAGCCAAAAGCAAAGTGGCCGAAACCCTCGCCGAGTTCCGCGGCGCCCATCTCTACAACCTCATGGACGCTAGCGTCCGCCGCTTCCACAGCGAAGTCCCCCAGATCTGGCAATGGGATGACCACGAAGTGATGAACAACTGGTCGGACTCCAAAGACATCCGCGACGACCCCCGCTACAAGGAAAAAAGCGTCCCCCTCCTCACCGCCCGCGGCGAACGCGCCTTCCGCGAATACGCCCCCATCGGTGCCGGCTCCAAGGTCTACCGCCACATCCCCTACGGCCCCCTCGTCGACGTCTTCGTCCTCGACATGCGCAGCTACCGCGGCCCCAATACCTTCAATCGCGAAGAGGCCGAAACCGCCTTCCTCGGCCGCCCCCAGGTCGATTGGCTCCTCCAAGGCCTCCGCCAATCCAAGGCCGTTTGGAAAATTATCGCCGCCGATATGCCCATAGGCCTGCTCGTCCCCGATGGTAACGACGCCCAGAAGCGCCCCCAATTTGAAGCCACCGCCAACGGCAACGGACCCGCCCTCGGTCGCGAAATCGAAATGGCGCGCCTCCTCACCGGCATCAAACAAGCCGGTATCCAAAACACCGTCTGGCTCACCGCCGACGTCCACTACACCGCCGCCCACCACTACCATCCAGACCGCGCCCAATACAAAAACTTCCTGCCCTTTTGGGAGTTCATCGCCGGTCCCCTCAACGCCGGAACCTTTGGCCCCGGCCAAACCGACGACACCTTCGGCATCGAAGTGGTCTATGCCAAAGCCCCCCCGAAGGGCGAGGCGAATCTGCCGCCCAGCGCCGGAATGCAGTTCTTCGGCGACGTCGAAGTGTCCGCTAAAACCCGCGCTTTGACCGTCACTTTGCGCGATATTACAGGGAATGCTTTGTTTTCAAAGGAGTTACAGCCAACAAAGATGAGAAATCGCGCGTAACGTGCGAGAATGGTAGGGTTGTCTCAAGAACTTACCAGAAATATCGCCATCATCGCCCACGTTGATCATGGCAAGACGACGCTCGTGGACGCCATGTTCAAGCAGAGCGGCATTTATCGGGCCAACGAAGCGACCGAAGATCGCGCGATGGACTCGAACGAGCTTGAACGGGAGCGCGGGATCACCATTCTCGCGAAGACCACTGGCGTTCGCTACAAGGAATACAAGATCAACATCTGCGACACCCCGGGTCATAGCGACTTCGGCGGCGAGGTCGAACGGGCGTTGAAAATTGTCGATGGGGTCGTCCTGCTCGTCGACGCCTCCGAAGGCCCCCTGCCCCAGACGCGCTACGTGCTGATGAAAGCGCTCGAAGCCGGCCTGAAGCCCATCGTCGTCATCAACAAAATCGATCGCCCCGATGCCCGCGTCCAGGAAGTTCTGAACGAAGTCTTCGACCTCTTCATCGATCTCGATGCCTCCGAAGAGCAGCTTGAATTCCCGATCGTCTACACCAATGGTAAAGCCGGTATCGCCACCCTCGATCTCGCCGTCCCGGCGGTCGATCTCGTGCCTCTGTTTGAAACCGTCATCAAGACCATTCCCCCGCCCAAAGGCGATCCGGAAGGCACCCTGCAACTGATGGTTGCCAATCTTGATTACAGCGAATACCTCGGCCGTTTGGCCATTGGCCGCGTTTTCAATGGCACGCT